>CBDVER010000009.1:0-14476 GCA_965373055.1 uncultured Thermoplasmata archaeon | reverse complement strand
CCTGCTGTGTTCAGGGCGATCAACATCAGGAAGGAGAGGGCGATCGCGCCCGTGCACCCCTGAGAGGAGAATGCCTCGGGGTCCCTCCTCCTCTCCCTCCTCTGGAGGGCCAGGGAGGTGGTCAGGACAACGGAGGCCGAGCCGAAGGCGATCAGCGAGAAGATCAGGTGATATGGGGCCTCCAGCCCAAGTGACATGGGTATCCTGGACGCGACGAGGACCGCACCCCCGATCAGGATTCCCCCCCTCCATCCAAGGAACCTGGTCAGGATCGGGGAGAGCAGCGGCGTAAACAGTATCAGGACGGTGACGGTGGCGCCGTTCAGCCCCATCCCCACGAGGCTGTAGTAATAGGTGGAGGCATACAGCTCCCGGAAGGACTGCATGAGGAAGAGGAAGGTGAGCGCTATCAGGATATACCACAGGGTGTTGGTAAGGGCCGGACATTTCAGCGGAACCCTGCATTCATCTCTGTCTTTCATCCCTGCGCCACCTCGTTGAGGTCATCACTTCAATGAGGTACGCCATATATTTATCATACTATTGCTCCCTATAGATGGCCGATGATGTTCCGATTCGGCCCATTCAAGCTTTTAAACTGGTTGGTCGAGGGGGGTAAGGCCAGATATGATCTATCAGGGTCCAATATCTCCCCGAAATGGCCAGGCATTTACGATGATGTCGTGGAGGACAGCCTTATCGACAGGTCAGCGGTGGGAGGGTCCAGGGAGCTGGTCTCCTTTCTGGCCAACGAGTACGATGTCCCGGAGGATCGGGTCCTTCTCACCAACGGGTGCAGCGAGGCGAACACCTTCGCCTTTCTATCGTCCGTCGGCCCGAGCAGCAGGGTCCTCCTGGAAAAGCCCATTTACTCCCCCCTTGTGGAGCTTCCAAGGGCGATGGGATGCAGGATATCCTTCATCAAGAGAAGGCCGGATGAGTACTCATTTGACCTGGGTGAGCTGGATGAGAAGCTGAAGGCCGGGGTGGACCTCCTGGTCCTGCAGAACCACAACAACCCCACGGGAAAAGCCCTCTTCGAACACCAGCAGAAGGAGATCGCATCCGTATGCGAAAGATATGGGGTGGCCGTGCTCGTGGACGAGGTGTACCGGGATTTCACCCTGCAGGCCGATGAGGATGGGACCATGAGGCAGCAGATCCCCTCGATGGTCCAGAATTACGACAGGGCGTTGATAACGTCGTCGGTCACCAAGGCCTACGGTGCGGGGGGGCTCATGGCCGGTTGGCTGATCGGGCCCCGCAGGTTCATCAGGAGGGCGGCCCATCAGAAGCTCATGATGGTCCCCCTCGTATCCCATCTGGGTACCGGCGTCGCCCTTGAGGTCCTGCGCAGGAGAGGCACCGTCCTTCCGGCCCGGTTCGAGGAGGTCAGGAGCAAGCTGCGGCTGGTGTCCACGTGGGCCAAGGGGAGGGGCGACCTATTCTGGTCCGAGCCGGACGGCTGTTCGGTCGGATTCCTCAGGTATACCCAGGACATCCCCTCCTTTGAGCTCTGCCGCAGGCTGCTTTCGGAGCGTGATGTAAAGGTGGTTCCCGGGGAGTTCTTCCATATGGAGAAGGGGTTCAGGGTCGGCCTGAGCGTTGACTACGATGTGCTCAGGGAAGGCCTGGCCCGGATAGACTCCTTCTTCGATGAGCTATGAGAAGAACTCATCGAGGGTCGTCTCCCTTCCACCGGTCAAGAACCTGCACTTGGTCCTCCAGCGTGCGATCCCTGAAAGCTCGTCGATCCTCCGGACCAACCCCCCCTTATCCTGATGGACCTCAGGCGTGGTCTCGAGGAGCCTCCTCACCGTCTCACGGATCACCCAGACCCCAAGGGGCGCCCAGTATTCGTCGGTGATCCACCTCACCACCGTTGCCCCCGCATTCCTTCTGATATGGAACAGGTGGTCGAGGATCGAGAGCCTCGCCGAGTAGTAGGCGCCGGTGATGGACGAAGCGTACCTCCTCCGGCCCCTGGGCCCCTCCCGATCATATGCGATATTTCCCTCGCCCCAGAGGGACCCCCTCTGCCACTGTTCCAGCATCTCGAACCGAAAGGGAGGGGGGAACAGTATCACCAGAAAATGGTTGCCCAGTTTCTCTCCCCTGTACAGCCGATATCCGTCCAGGCTGGCAAGGTCGGACAGCCGCCCCTTCCTCTCGTTGAACAGCGTATCGTCCATGGCGGTGATCGCCCATCTGGTGGGTATGAGCCTTCTTCTCCTCCCCTCACCAAGCAGCCCGATGGAGAGTAATTTGATCATATGTTCGATGGGGACACCGGCCCCGTACATCTCAAGGGATGCCGAAGAGGCGAGCAGATCGGTATCGGAGGTGGCCTTCTCCACGCTCGACGGGACGTTGGGATTCTCAAGCAAGCTGACACTGTTAACATCTATCGAAGGCCCCATGGGCATGGTTATCGATCCCAGGGTAGGGCTAGCCATGGTGGAGAGGTCCTTTATCGAGCTCATCTCGATATCCACGGACCTGGCAGACATGGCCAGCTCCTGGGTGGCGGATAGCACTTTCCTCCCTCTCAGGGGGAGGTCCTTTTCGATCTCATATAACCTCTCGCTTCCCATGGACCTGGGGTCTTTTGCCATCTTCACGTCCAGCCTATGTTTCCCCCTGATCAGCGAGGACCTGAAGGAGTAGATCTCCGAGACCTCCCGCCCGTAGAGATATGATGAGGACTCCAGCCTCTCCGGGCCCGGGATCGCCATCGGGGGGGCCAACGGACCTATGGAGATCCTGGGATATCCATACGTTCCGACGAAGACGGAGGGAGGGGAGGGCCCGTCCACCACATGCCCCTTCACCTCAAGGTCCGGGACCCTGGATCGGACCCCGTCCAGAAGCGGGCATCTGCCCAGTTTGCAAAGGTCCCTGGTGCCTTTGCATGCGGAGCAGTATGGATAGACCATGGGACAAGAACGGGAAAAGGGTTCTTAAAACCCTCCGTCGGAGGGGCGCTCTCAGATAAAACTATTATATCCGGGCCCATATGGGCCTGTAGTATCAAGGTGAGAAAAATGATTAGGGAGATAGATCTTGAAAAGCTTCGCCACGGCACCGAACTGTTGAAGAGGGGTTTCGCGAGGATGCAGAAGGGGGGCGTGGTGATGGATGTGACAGATGCGGCACAGGCCAGGATCGCGGAGGAGGCGGGAGCCGTTGCGGTCATGGCACTTGAGAGGGTTCCGGCGGATATCAGGGCCCAGGGCGGCGTGGCCAGGATGGCAGACCCCACCAAGATCATCGAGATCATAGACACCGTCTCCATTCCTATAATGGCCAAGGCCAGGATAGGCCATTTCGTGGAGGCCCAGATCCTGGAATCACTGGGGGTGGACATGGTTGACGAATCCGAGGTGTTGACGCCGGCTGACCCCCATTATCATATAGATAAGAGGGATTTCACCATCCCATTCGTGTGCGGGGCAAGGGACCTCGGAGAGGCGCTGAGGAGGATCCACGAGGGGGCCGCCATGATCCGGACAAAGGGTGAGGCGGGGACAGGGGATATCATCGAGGCGGTCAGGCACCAGCATGCGATCATGGGGACCGTGAGGTCCCTCAAGGGAATGACGAGACAGGAGCTCTACGCGGTCGCCAGAAAGATCGAGGCCCCCGTCGAGCTCGTGGAGGAGGTTGCCGTGCTCCAGAGGCTTCCGGTCGTGAACTTCGCGGCGGGCGGGATCGCAACACCTGCGGATGCGGCCATGATGATGCAGATGGGAACCGACGGGGTCTTCGTGGGCTCCGGCATATTCAAGTCGAAGAAGCCCGAGGTGATGGCCAAGGCGATCGTGGAGGCGACCATGAACTACGATGATCCCAAGGTCCTTGCACAGGTTTCCAAGGGTATCGGCGACCCCATGGCCGGGATCAACGTGGCCGATATCCCCAAGGAGAAACAGCTCCAGAACAGGGGCTGGTGAATTCCCTGGATATCAAATGAGCCCAAAAATTAGAAATAGTATCCTATTGCTATAAAATTGGGGTGTATAGGGCGTAAGACCCTACTGATTGACGTACCTTTTTGTAGGTACCCCAAAAGTAACATTTGTTTGGGCTGCCCGTCAGGCCTTTGCCTGTGCACTCCACCCTTTAGCTGCCGATCGGAGAGAGGAGTGAATGGACCACATAGAAAAGGCCAAGCAGACACTGGTGAACTGCCTGAACGTCAAGAGGTCAGAGCGCCTGCTGATACTCTGTGACGGGGGCACGATCGATATCGCACAGATCTTCTTCGAAGCCGCGGAAAAGGTATGCATGTCACCATTGTTGATGGAGATCCCCATGGGAAGATTTCATGGGGACGAGCCTCCAAGGATCGCCGCGGGCGTCATGATAGACAGCGATGTCATCGTGGCACCGACCACCTACTCCATCACATATTCCAACGCGACAAGGACGGCCCTGGCGAACGGCGCCAGGGTCGCAACCATGCCCGGCATCACCATGGAGATGCTGGAGATGGGAGGACTTGAGGCGAATTACAGATCGATGGCCAAGAGGATCCGGAAGGTCGGCAGGATGTTCACCAGGTCAAGAAATGTACATCTCACATCGGAGAGCGGGACCGATGTCCGGATGAGCATCGCGGGCAGGGAGTGGATAACCGACGATACGGGCCTATGTTACAAGAGGGGCTCGATAACGAACCTGCCTGCCGGTGAGCTCTTCATAGCTCCCAAGGAGACCAGCATAAACGGCCACCTGGTCATCGACGGTGTATTCACGGGGCCGATCAAGGGAAAGATAGAGCTGATGGTAAAAAACGGTAATGTGGAGAGCCTCAAGGGATCCGTCGAGACACGTAAACTGATGGCGAGGTCCAGCTGTGTCAGAACCGTATGCAAGTTGGGACTAGGCATGAATCCAAAATCCAGGATAATCGGGAATATCCTGGAGGACCAGAAAACACTCGGAACCGTCAATATCGGGCTCGGTGACAACTCCTCCTTCGGCGGCAATGTGGTCTGCGAGGCCCATTACGATGCCATGATCCTTAAACCGACCCTCGTTATAGACAGGAAGACGCTCATAGAGGATGGGCGCTTCGTTCTGGATGTATGACCGGAGGGGGCAAGTTTTTAGTAGGATGATATTATCAAAGTCTCGAAGGTGTCGAGATGGTGTTGCTACAGCCTGAGGATAAGAAGGCCATCGAAAAAGAACTTGAAGGGCTCAAGGAGGCCGTGAAACTTGTCGTGCATATACCCGCGAACAAGAGCGAGCCCTATGAGAACCTCAAATCACTGGTCATGGAGATCGCGGAGATAGATGAGAGGATCTCCTGCGAGATCCTGGCCGAAGGTGAGGATGAGGAGGTAGACTACATCCTCGAGAGAAGGCCGGCCCTTGTGGTCCTGGACAAGGATGGGTTGGACAGGGGCGTTATATTCTATGGTATGCCAGGGGGCAATACTCTCAAGTCGCTCATATCACTGATCTTACTTGCCTCCACGGGAGAGACCGGGATGGATGATGAGGTAATTGAGAGGATATCCAGGATGGAACCAAACTCCCTGCAGGTTTTCGTTACCCCTGCAACTCCAAGGTGTAACGACACGATAGATATCGCAAACAGGATCGCCTATGTCAACAGGGCGATAACCTCATCGATCATCGACGTGACGGATTTCCCGGAGGTAGCCCAGCAGTTTCACGTGATAGGGCTGCCGATGACCGTGGGGAACGACGATCTGAAATTCACCGGCGTATATGATCTGGGAGATGTTCTGCAGATCCTTGAAGAGAAGATATCCGACACCGAGTGATAACTTCTATATCATCATCGGCCCATACGTGTACAACCGTTGGAGGCCGGGCCGTGAGAAAGCCACATGTATTGATCATAATTGCCTTGCTGATAGGATCCGCTACCATCCATTTGAACGCCCAGCCTGATGTTGATGGTGCTGCCATATCCTCCCTGGAGACATCCACCCCCCTCTTCGTGAACGTCAGTTCGGAACTTGGCCTCTCCGGGGTCAGGGGCGACTCGTTCGTATGGGGCGACTGGAACATGGATGGTTATCAGGATATCCTGGTAAAGGGCTCCAGGTTGTTCCGGAACATGGGGCCGCCGGGATATGAGTTCAAGGAGGTCACGGCATCCGTGGGCCTGGAGAACTCGGGATATTCGGTATGGGTGGACCTGGATAACGATGGATATCTGGATATCTTCTCAGCGGGCCATCCTTACGGCTACCAGGATACGGTGTGGATAAACAATGGACCTCCGGGCTACGGCTACACGAACGTCTCCCATCTATCGGGCCCGTCGGGGGTCGATGATGGGAAACCAAGCATTGCCACGGGTGCGGGCGATATAGATCACGACGGCGACCTTGACATATACGTCGTGAACTGGCGGGATGATGACAACGTGAAATATGTCGACACCCTCTGGAGGAACGAGGGCGGCGGGCGTTTCACCGATATCACAGGTGAGGCCGGTATAGTTGACTGGAATGATAACCGTGAGGAGCCCAACGCGGGCATGGGTGTGAATTTCGGCGACTACAACGATGACGGATGGATAGATATCTACGTCTCCAACTACCTGATCTCCCCCAACTACCTCTGGGAGAACCAGGGGGACGGGACCTTCGTTGACGTCGCTCAGGATAGGGGGTGTGCCGGTGAGCCGACCAGGACCCCGACGGATACCTTCTACGGACACACCGCCGGATCGCAGTGGGCCGATTACGACAACGACGGCGATCTGGACATGTGGTCCTCCAACCTCGCCCACAAGGACCCCTACAGGACGCTGATCTGCGACGACTCTCAGCTCTGGGAGAATAGCGGCCATGAGGGGGGGCATACGTTCACCAATGTGAGGGACCAGACGGGCATCCCCACGGTGGTCCTCGAACAGGAGGAGCTGTTCTTCGGGATCGCCTGGGCCGATTACGATAACGACGGCGATCTGGACATGTGGATCCCGCAGGTCAAGGGCTATATAGACTACGCCTACTCGTTCCTCTTTCGGAACAACGGGGACGGGACCTTCACCGACGTCTCGGAGGATGCTGACCTGAGGATCTGGGATTCGGACGGGGGGACCTGGTGTGATTACGATAACGACGGCGACCTGGACCTGATCACCGAGGGGAAGTACCCCTATGAGAACGGGACATACGAGGTGCATCTCTTCCAGAACCAGGGTGGAAATGACAACCACTACCTGCAGGTTGACCTCATTGGAACGGGTGGAAATCCATCGGCCGTGGGGGCAAGGATCTGGGCCTTCTCCGCGGATGGGGTCCTGTTGGGCATGAGGGAGGTGGAAGGAGGCACTGCCGGCCACTCCTACGGCCCCTCGCTGACACAGGAGTTCGGCCTGGGCCAATACGATGGGACGATAGAGCTCGAGATCAGATGGCCCACCGGCAATTGGCAGTACGTCGGGTCGGTTGAACCGGATAGGAGGATCGAGGTCAGGGAGCCCCGGCTGGTCGATCTATCGATAGAGGTCGAGGCCCAGGATGAGGTGGTGGAGGAGGGAGAGACCTTTGATGTATCTGTCCGGTTGTCCAACATGGGTGATTCCGACATTGGAGGTACCCAGTTATACTATCATGACTCCTGGGATGGGGGTGCGGGATGGGAGGGTTTTGAGGAATTGGGCCTTATCCCCATAGGAGGCCATCTGGACCTCGAGCTTTCGCTATCGTCGAGGAACATGATAGGGAGCCACACCCTGGAATTCTCCATCTACGCGACCTTCCCCGAGGATATGGAGCCGCAGAACAACGTGGTATCCCTCGGGATCCAGGTGGTGGGCTCCAACAGGCCGCCGAGGATCGATGGGGTGGTCCTGGATACGGACACCGTAGAACCCGGGGGCAACATTTCCATAGAGGTGTTCGCGACCGATCCTGAAAACGGCCGGCTCGGATACTCCTTTACGTGCCCTTATGGGTCAATGGACCATATGGATCCCTCATCGAACAGGGCTACATGGAGGGCTCCCGAATGGTATGAGGTTCAGGCCGGCCTCTCGACGATCATCACAGTAACAGTATCGGATGAGGAGGGGGGGAGCGTGTACAGGCTCGAGGAGGTTACCGTACTGCCCTACGACGGCCCCCCATCCCTGACCAATGTCACCATCTCTACCAGCCAGATCCCAAATGATTCCTCGACGCCTGTTATCCTTACCGTCAAGGCCCTGGACCGGGAGGGGCCCATTGTATACGTTACCGTGGATCTCAATGGCTTCGGGGGCGGGCAGTATGAGGCCCTGCTTGATAACGGCCTGAAGGGCGATCGGATCGCCGGGGATGGGGTATTCTCCATCCGGTTCACGGTGCCCGGAGATGTGGGCCCCGGGAGGAGAACGATAGTGATAACCGCGGCGGATGATAACGGCCAGACCTCCCGGGTCGACCTTGAGGTGAGCGTGGTGGCGGCCGGAAGCAGCCCGCCTTCAGATCAGGCCTCGGGCCCACAGGTAGGCATCATGATACCACTGCTGATATTGATATTCCTGATATCCGTGCCGATCCTGTTCCTGCTGGTGCGGTCCCGCGGGAGGAGAGGGGGAGAATAGGCCCATTATCGATGTGATTTGAGGATGTCCCTGATCTTTCGGATGGCCCGGGCAGACCCCATGAGATCGCCGTTGTCGTAGTGTTCCCTGGCCCTGGTGAACACCTCTTCCGGCTCCTTCAGATACAGGCCGCTATCCTTGGCCTTGTCCAGGGTTGCCCTGAGGGTCTTGAGCGCCAGATCGATGTCCTTGTGGACCTTGAGAACCTTCAATGCGGTGGATGTGGAGGCCTTGAACTCCGATCTCGCCTGGGCCTCCTTGCCCTTATCGAGATAGGATACCCCTTTCTCATAATGGGCCAATGGGTCCTTCAGCGCCTTTATATGGGGGAGTTTCTTGAACATTCTCTCCAGCTTCTCCCTTGCGCGGATGACATCCTTGGAGGCGGTGATCTTGCTGTATGTCGTATCCAGGTCGAGGAAATCCTCCATCAGGGCGTCCAGTTTCCTCCTGTCCCCTTCAGGCTTTTTGAACCTGCGGGGGTCTTCCTCTTCAAAGACGGCCGATGAATCGCTTCCCCTGAGGTCCTTGATCCTGTTTCCCGCTATCAGCCTTGCCACGCCGGCGAGGCCGGAGTTCGCATCATCATCCACCACCTCCTCCATCTCGACCATCTTCTCCAATTCCTCCCTGGAAACGTTTTCCTCCACGGCCCCGGCCTTGAGAGGCTTATCATCGCCTATCCTCATGTGCTTGGCAAATGCCTGTGAGGCGATCTTCCCTATGGCCCCGCTTTTCAATCCCCCTATCCTGCCCGTTCTGGTCAGGTCGGTCGTCCTTACCGGTGGTTTTTCCCTCATGAACTTCGCGGTCTCCATGCGCCAGACGGCCTCGGCCCTGGGGCCCTCCTGAACCTTTCTGGTCGAAAGTTCGATGATCTCCCCCTCTATCCTGTCCCAGACCCTGAAGAATCCCTGCCACTCCTTCCTCTCGAACATCTGTCTGAGCGACCCGATCTCCTCCCGCTTTTCATCGGGGAGCGCCTTCTTCTCCAGGGCAGGGATCAGATCAATGATCTTCAATTTGGAAAAGGCACGCGACTCGTTCTCAAGCTCAAGAAGCATCTCCCTCACATGGGTTATCCTATCTGCCGTTTTCTGCAGCTCCTCGCTGGTCGGGGCCTTGTAAAGTTCGTTCACGTTTGTCATCATGTGGTCTATCTCGGCAGATATGGTCCCTTTTCTCTTTGTGAATGAGGGATCCCGTATGCTCCGGAAGACCTCCTTTGCCATGTTATCCAGATCGTCCATCTCCCCGAGCATCGATTCTATCCTCTGCATGAAGGCAAGGGATTCCATGGAGCCGAGATCGCAAACCAGCGCCGTGAGCTCCTCATCGACCCCCTCCATATCATCCCGTTTCACCCGGTCCATGAGGATCAAGGCCCTCTCGACCACCTTTTCCGAACTTTCTCCTTTGATGGATCGCCCTCTCTCCCGGATATCCGCGAGCCTGGAAAGGACGGTGCTCCTGTCGATACGGGCCATGAATTGATTGTGCAGGATGGTTGCCTCTTCAAGGAGCGGGGGGACGGAGAGAAGATGATCTTCCGCCACCATCACCTTCATCTTGTGGATGGTGTCGTTCATTATATCCTGGTCCTCCTCTGGAATGCAGTCACCATGATCTCTCAGGAGCCCTCTCGTGGACCGATCGATGGAATTGATCTCCGCCGATAGCCCCTTCCTGAAGGTCCCCACGACCCTTTTCAGCAGAGATTCGGTTATGGACCTCAATTCATCCATCTCGCAGGCATCTCCATTATCCAGGTCCTCCATCTCCTTCTGGAATCCTCCCACATCCAAAGAGAGCATTCTGGATCGATCCAGGAGGTCCCTGATGCGCCTCCTCGCTCGTTCAACTCCTTCATGTTGGGATTTCAGGATGAGCGATCCGATCTCATTTCGTGTCGATACCGCAAGATCGTGGGCCTCCCGATAGCTCCCCTGCTCGATGAGGAGCTCCGATCTGGATACCTTGGAGACCACATCGAGAAAATCCTCCCCGTCCGCACCCTCCCTTGAGAGAAGCTCGATCGATCCCATGTTCTCCTCGTTCAACACCCTTGTCCTGGAGGCGATGCCCTCCGACAGCCGTCCTTTCAGCCCCCTCTGGACCTCAATGGTCTTCTCGAGCAGGTCCAGGCCCGCTCCACTCTCAAGGTCGGACTCAAGCTCATTGAGGCCGCCCATCTCATCCTTGAGGTCGATCTTCAACCCCTCCGCCTCATCCAAGATGGATCTGATCTCCCTCATCCTGTTCAGGATCTCCTTGGGGGCCCTCTCCTCGGTGGAGGCCTCGATATCCGCCTTCAGGTCGATGAGCCTATCGATCCCCTCGATCACATCTCCTCCTGCCCTCAGGACCTCCTCCTCTATGCCCTGGAGCCTCTCCCCTGTTTTGCCCTGTTCAAGTCCGAGGCCGGCCAGCAGGTCTATCCGTGACCTCGTGTCATCGATCGCCCTTTCGATCAGCTCACCGTGCTCCCTTTTCAGGGCTTTCTCCACATTGCTGAACAGCTCATCCGAAAGTATCTCGGCCAGGCGGGGATTGTTCTGATCCTTCGCCCTCTTGATAGTGGCGGTGACCGAATCTATGGAGCCGAGAAGGTCACCCACAATACCGATGCTCCTGAGGTTCTCGTAAAGTCTTCTCACCCGAAGCATCCTGTTCTCTATCATCCGGGTCTTGAAATCCTCATCAAGCTCGCCTACCGATCCCATGAGTTCGTTGGAGAGTTCGAACGATCTCTTCGCAGTTTCCTCCTCCATGTTCTTTTTCAACTTCTCCAGTTGCCCCTTCAATTCTTCGGTGTCCGCGCCGTCCTTCTCAAGTATCACCCGCTTGTACTTGATCTCCTGAAGCTGGGACTGTGCCTCCCTTGAGAAATAGATCGCCGAGTCCTCATCATATCTTTTCAGGAACTCCATATAGGCGCCCCTCACCTCCAATGGGCCGTCGCTGTATGTGGTCTCGAAGGACCTGTAAGCCTCCTTCAATCCGGTGATGTCGAATTTGCCCTTTGCCTCCTTGATGGTCCTCTCCATCTCCAGTGATCTCTCATCATGATAATCCCTACCCACCTCATCCCAGTACGCTTCAACGGTTATCTCAAGCTCCTTGAGGAGGAATTTGGCACCCTGCTGGTCCCCATCTTCCATCATCCTCTCCACATCGCCAAGCCTCTTTCCCAGGTCTTTGCCCTCCATCCCCATTTTCTCCAGCTGGGTCAGCCTCTCCTGGATCCTGGCGATCATCGCGTCGTAGGTCTTCCTGTCGATCCGGCCCAGGTCGTTGAGGAACGGGGAGAGTTCGTATGATATCTGTTTCGCATCGTAGACCCTGTACGAGGCAAGATGTTCCCCCAGCTCCTCCACTTTCCTGGTGAGGTGGGCATGGAATGAATCGTCCACCTTGTAGGTCTTCAACATGTCGTTGTACTGTTTGATCTCATCCTTCAACCGCTGTCTCTGGTTCTCCAGGATCCTGATGAGGTTCTCCACCTCGGCCAGGGGGTCCGGTCCTGTTGTCCTCTCTATTTTAGCGTCCAGCTCCCTGATGAAATTCCTGACGTTGTCATACTCCTTGAGAAGATCATCCCTGTATTCGGAGGAGTTCTCATTTCGGCCCACCACCTCTGAAAGTGACGAGACTATGAACCTGAGTATCCCGGGCCACGAGACGCGTATATCCAACTCCTTGACGGCCTTGTAGTATTTCAACGACCTCTTCAATTCACATCTTCTGAGATGTATCTCTCCGAGGGCGAGCAGGGCCTCGAAGTCCCTTGGATTCTGATCCAGTATCCTCCCGTAAGCCCCCTCTGCTCCCTCCAGGTCGTTTCCCTTGATGAGGAGCTGGGCCATGCCCCGCAACACCTCTTCATTGTGGGGAAACATCTCGTAGCCTTTCTCGAGGGCCCTGTGGGCCTTGTCCGTATCTCCCATCTGGGAGTACACCTTACCCAGGGTGACGACGGTTCGAGGGTCGTCGGATGAGAGGTTAAGTCCCATCTGTAAAAGTTCTGCTGCCAGGGCCGGGTGGTCAATTGCCTGAAGGGAGATCCCAGCCTCGACAAGTGTGGTGGGATCCGAGAGGTCGTATTCAAGCCCCTTCTTGTAATTCTCGATGGCCTCCCCATCCCTGTGCATATCGGAGTATATCAGTCCCAGCCGTATCCAGGCGTCTCCGAAATCTGATCTGTATGATATGGACATATTGATCGATCTCAGGGCTTTCTTGAGGCTGCCTAGCTCGTGTTCCAGATTGCCCTTGAGATACCAGAGGAAGAAGTTATCAGACATTTTCTCGAGGGTTGAATTCACCTCTTCCAGCTTCTCCTCAAGGTCATCCGAGAAGAGGTCCTTGTAGGACACCTCGGGGACCTCCCCCTTTCCCAGAAGGCCCATACAGCCTGAGCAGTAACCCATGTCGTCCTGCTGTTCGAACCGGTTCCCACACAGAGAGCAATTCAAATCCATTCACCACTTATAGAGCTATGCTTCAGGTACCATCCCCAAGCCCATCACTTGGTCTCCCGGGCAGTTTACCTTTATATATATAATAATTCAAATAGTTTTCAGCGATGGGAGATATGTGGTCCCGGCTCATTTTCCATTCATATAGTCCTCAAGGTCTGAATCTGGGATTGAGACCTGTTCCCTGGTCGATAGGTTCTTGATGGAGATCCTGCCCTCCTCGATCTCGGTATCCCCCATTATTATTACGTGGTCTGCCCCGCAATTTACAGCGTGGTTGATCGCCTTCTTTATGGGTCGGCCCTGCGTCTCCAGGATACATATTCTACCCCGCTTCTGTATTCTCTGGACCAGGGAGAAACTGCTCCTTGTCGCCCTATCTCCCATCGGGATCAGATAGTAGGTCTCGACCTTTTCTCCCTTGAGCTCATATTTGTCGCCAAGGGCCATTACGATCCTGTCGAAGCCCAAACCAAAACCGATCCCATCGACCTCCGTGTTGAACATGGATGTCATGGTGTATCCGCCCCCCCCGCATATCTGCTTCTCGGCTCCCAGTGACGGCATATCGATCTCGAATACCACACTATCATAGTAGTCAAGGCCCCTTGTGATCGATGGGTCGAATAGGACCTCGTCCCCCTGCGTCTTCCCGAGGATGTCCAGTACTGCCTTGAGCTCCGTTGCCCTGGATATGGCCTCCTCCCCCGCTCCTTTCAACAGCTCATTGATCCTATCCGACGCTTCCGTGAGTGAATATGTGGTGGTAAGCAGTCCGGAGATCCCCATGGCTCCCTCCTTATCATGGAGGGCCTGTCGGACCTTCTCCGTATCCTTCTTGTCAATGGCCACAGCCAGGTCCTTTTCCATGGAGAGGTCGATATCCCACGTGTTCAGCAGGTTTCGAAGGAGGCCGACATCCCCCACCCGGACGATGTATCCCTGCAAACCCACGCTTCTCAGGGCCGAGAGGGCTGCAGTTATGACCTCCGCATATGCAAGGGGGCTCCGCTTCCCGATGTACTCCAGCCCCATCTGCCAGAACTCCCTGTATCTTCCCCTCTGGGGCCTTTCGTACCTGAAGCAGTTTCCAAAATAGAAGATACGCAATGGTTTCGGCTCGTTTCTCAGTTCCGCCTGATAGAACCTCATTACAGGCGCCGTCAATTCCGGCCTGAGCGCGAGCTCCCTGTCGCCCTTATCCCTGAAGGCATAGATCTGGTCCACTACCTGGGGTCCCGATTTGGCCACGAAGAGGTCCAGGTGCTCGAAAGTGGGTGTTTGCACTTCGTTGTAGCCGAAGCTCTGCAGGGCCGATCTCATCTCCGATTCCACATATCTCCTGACGGCCATCTGATCGGGGCCGAAATCCCTGGTGCCTCTTGGTCGATTCAGCTCGGTCATCTAACGCCTCCCG
>CBDVER010000008.1:0-15030 GCA_965373055.1 uncultured Thermoplasmata archaeon | reverse complement strand
CCATATCAACGGCGGCCTTGACGTTTTCAAGGACCGGCCGAAGGCTGCCTCCGGCCACGTCCATGTAGAACTCCTCGGTGAACCCCTTGACGTCGATATTGGCCCCATCGGTCATGGACATGACCCTCTTCCAGGGCTCCGGGGAGAGGTGCCCGTTGGTAACCATCACCACACGGGCCCCCGATCCCCTCAGGCCTGGAAGCACGTCCATGAGGTACTCGAAGTTCACGGTGGGCTCGTTGTAGGTGAACGCGATCCCGACGGATCCCCTTTTCATGGACATGCCGACCATCTCCTTGGGAGAGATCCTGCTATCCTCCAATCCCATTGGGGACCCCCTGGCGAGGCTGTGGTTCTGGCAGTGCAGACACCGCAGGTTGCACCCCACGGACCCGACCGAGAGTATCGAGGAGCCCGGCAGGAAATGGTTGAGAGGTTTCTTCTCGATCGGGTCCATGTGCACGGCAGGGTATATCCCGTACCCATCTGCGAACAGGACCCCCCCTCGATTCACCCTGACAGAGCAGATCCCCCGGCCTCCGTCCGGTATAATGCACGAATTGGGGCACAGCTCACATCGAACGGACCTACCCTCATGGGGAAATTGGTATTCTGCCTTAACGCCAGGTTGCATCTGATCTCACCGATGGTAAATGGATATGCCCTCTTGGAATTAACTTTTTCCCGGTATGGGATGACGGAATATCAACCATCATACGTTCCCAGCAGCTCCCTCATCTCCAGAGCATTCAATGGGGCGCTTCCTCCGGGATGGTTGTTGAATATCACATTGACGTCCCCCAGGGCGGCCATCTTGCGGATGGATACGACCCTCTCCTTCAGCTCCGCGCTCGTGTATCTGTATTCGTATTTTCCGGAGGAGGTCCCATCCAGGTCCCTGTACCAGGCGGAGCGGTTGCGCCCGTGAAATCGTACGTAGAACTGATCGCTCAGATGGTCCACTATCCATGGGAACGAGGGGGCATCGACCACAACAAGAGCCGTCCCATGCTCCCTCAGGACCTTCCGCCCCTCATCTATCAGCGAGATGTCCTCCGCGATCCACGAGCTGTTCCGAAGCTCCAGTGCCGGCTTTCCAGGGAGGGAGCGAAGTTCATGAAGCAGCTCCCTGAGACGGACCTCTCCGTAGATGTATTTCGGGATCGGGACCTTGTGTTCCCTCTTCGAGGGGTAGGTCGTATCGCCGCGAACGAAGAAGAACGGTGACGCCTGAAATAGAATCCCCCCCAGGACCCCTGAATCATCCAGGGGCTCAAGGACGCGCTTTCCAAATTCGTGAAGTATCTCAAGGAGTTCCATGGGGTCCTCCTTCATGATGGCATCCCGCGAGGCCCTTGCGGGTAGTTTTATCGAGATCTCTCCAATGTCACAGGAGCGTGCAGCATCTATCCAGGTATCTATCTCCTCTTCAGTTGGCATCCTATGATACGTGGAGTTTATCTCAAGGGTATTAAACGATCTGAAATATGATCTCAGAAGTTCAGGCCCTTTTGTTCCCGCGGGATAGAAGGTGCCCACCCAATCCTCATAGGACCAACCGGATGTTCCCACCTTTATGGTGCCCATACTGCCTCCGCTTCACTGAAGTTTACCCTTCTTTCCGCACTCCTGACACTGTATTTCCAGGGGGCGCTTCTCGGATGTGACGGCGATCTTCGCACTGCATGCGGGACACGGCACGTAGCCCAGGACCTTCTTCTCCTTTTCTATCTGATCCCATAGCTTTATTTCGCCGGACCCCTCGAATGAGAACTCGGAGGAGGACATATCGTACGTCTTGGCATCGCCGTCGTGAAAGACCTCGGTCGGCTGTGACATCCGGACGGTCTTGGCCTCATCCAGCTCCAGAAGCTTCCCGGAGGGTTGATAGACCGGGCCCTGTATCCCTTCCAGTGAGGTCTCCTTCTGTATAAGGGGAAAAAATCGATATTCTAGATCGGGGAACAGGTCCACCACCTTTTTCTGCTCTGCCATCACATCACCTCCGTGCAGGGAACGGGCGGCGGGGAGGAGCCCCTGCCGAACGCCCGAACGCCAGCTGAAATCCATCACCTTTTTCCTATAAAAACGTATTCAAGGCCCGCTTTGGAACCGATCGACGAAGTGGTGTGGGATATAATAATATAGGAAAAGAGGTACTTGCATGAAGGTGAGATTCACATGAGGGCGATAATACCTGCTGCCGGCCTGGGAACAAGGCTTCTGCCCATGACCAAGGCCCAGCCCAAGGAGATGCTTCCGGTTCTCAACAAACCTGCCATACAATGGGTGGTGGAGGAGGCATCCTACTCCGGATTCGACAAGATACTGGTCATCACCTCAAGGAACAAGAAGGTGATGGAGGACCATTTCGATCGGAACCTGGAACTGGAGGCCGCACTGGAAAAAAAAGGTGCGGATGAGGAGCTTTTGAAACTTCAGAGGATCGAGGACCTCGCCGACATATTCTACCTGAGGCAGAAGGAGGCAAAGGGGTTGGGAGATGCGGTCCTCTGCGCCGAGAGCTACGTGAATGACGAACCCTTCGCAGTCCTCCTGGGGGACGATATCATCTCCGGCGAGGTGCCGGCCATCAAACAGCTGTGGGAGGCATACCAGAAGGTCGGAGCGCCTGTCATCGCCCTGGAGGAGGTGCCCCTGGACCACGTGGAGAGATACGGGATCGTCAAGCTGGGGGAGGAGGTCTCCCCCGGGCTGTACAAGCTTGACAGCATCGTCGAAAAACCGAGCGTGGAGGATGCGCCGTCGAGAATGGCGGTGATGGGCAGATATATCCTGGACCCTGATATCTTCAAGTGGCTGGCATCCCAGAAGGAAGGGACGGGCGGCGAGGTCCAGCTCACCGACGCCCTCGCCAGATACATAGGTACAAAAGGCCTCTACGGGCTGGTCGTGAAAGGGCTCCGGGTGGATATCGGGTCCCTGGAGGATTGGCTGAAGGCCAACCTGCAGATGGCGCTGCTCAACCCGAAATTGAAGAGGATGATCAGGGAGTATCTGGATGAGCTCCAGGCACAGGACAGGCTCTGAGGATGATATCCCACCATATTCTACACGGAGAAATGCTCCAGGACCTCCTCCTCGAGAAAGTGAAGATCACCCGGTATTACCATACAGTGAGGTGGGGGGCCCATGTCGAGGGACCGGATCTCATCAATGCGGCCGTAGGCCACCTTCCAATCCCTTCTGCCCAACCTGGCGAGCGCGACGACCTTCAGTTCGGGATCGATAGGTCCAGGCCCATCCGCCCGGCCCATATCCATGATGATCGCAAGCGCCTCGGAGGCCGTCATGAACCGGCCCTCGTGGGCCCGGATATCAAGGAGGACGAGCGAATGAAGCCCCATCTTCCTGTTCTCCAGGATCACCTGGAGCGGGGAGGTGGGATGGAAATTGGGCTCTGGATATCCTATCGTGGTGGTCCTTCCGAACTTGTAGTGCTGTAGGCCAGCGTGAGCGGCGGCGGCGGTGAAGATTGACCCGGAGTTGATGATCTCCACGTCGATACCTCTTCGCATCGCATCCAGCCTCAGCTCCTGATGCGTGGTCGCCGCAAGCGGGTCCCCGGCGGTGAGGAGGCATACTCTTTCGTTCTCGTCGAAGGCTGACATCACCTCCTTACCCTCCTCCAACTCCCTCCTCCCAAGGAGGATCACCTCCTTCCCCGTCAATTGGGAGAGGCGGTCGATGGACCCTTCCACCAGCAGTGAGGTGAACATCTCGGCGAATACAACATCCGCCTCCTCTATCCGGTCCAGACCCGAAAGTGGAATGGACCTCTCATCGGAGATACCCATGCCCACGAGGAACAGCTTTTTCATGTGGCCGGTCACAAATCTCGCCGTTATTAAACTATCCTCTTATTATCCCCATCTCCTTGAGCTTCTGGGGAAGATAGGTGTCCGTCACGAAGTCCAGGCCGTATTTCGCCAGAGCCTGCTGCTCCGACTTCTTCTTGAGCTTGAGCTGAAGTTTTATCTCGGACCTCCACTGGTCCGACGCGAACCTGGGGTCCGTTAGCTCCGATCTCAATGCGTTGACATCCTGGTCCGAAAGCACGTCGTTCGGGAGCTCGTAGTTCACGATATCAGAGGGCGTGATCCCCAGGTACTGGGCCTGCGGCGTCGCAAGGTATTCCGAGATATGGGCCGTCTTGATGGCGCCGAAGGCCACCGAGGCGAAGATACGATAGGACCATGGGTCCCCATCGGTGAATATGACCAGGGGTATATTGGCGTGGGAGTGAAGGCGTTTGATAAACCTTCTTGTCGACCTCGCGGGCTGGCCCTTCAGGTGAACGAGGATAGCCTTGTGGGTCTCGTCGAACCCGTTCTCAACCAGCCTGTCGAACATACCGCCCGTCTCTATGGCTATGATCATCTTGGCCTTTACGGACTTGAACTGGAGCTTCTCCTCCTCCACGTTGTACGGGATGCCGTAGCCGGATTCGCCCACATCGTCCTTGCAGTTGAACCGCTTTATCTGGCCCTTTCGGTTCCTCTCCGCTATGGTCAGGTCCCCTATCACCCTCGCCCCATCCTCCTCCGGCCTGAGCTTGAAATCCTCCCTCATGTTCTTTGTTATGATCTCCAGGTCCTCCGCCAGCCTGTTCGATTCATCCTGGGTGGGGAACTTGGCCTTGTCCCAGCCCTCGGAGATGTAGTACATCTCCCTCAGGGTCGAGGATTTGCCGCTCCGTATCATCCCCCTGATGAAATCGATCGTGTACAGGTTGCGAAGGATGTTCGTCGCCCCGCCGAGGTCCTTTGCCGACCTGGTCACGACGTCGGACCCGTACTTCCAGACCTTGTGGTCCTCGTCGAGTACGATGTTGTTCTTTGTCCGGCTGGATACCTCCAGATACGGTATGTCATCGGCGCAGAGCTGGCTGTGGATCGCCTCCGCTATCTGGACCAGCCGGTCGGATGCCTTCCTGTTTCCCGCCGTTATCTGTGCCCCTCTCTTTCCGGTCATCATCATCACCTCATATCACAGGGGGTCCGCCCCGATCACCTCACCGGTCAGGTGGGAGTAGTAAACGTCCACATCGTCATAATCTGTCCTGTCAAGCCCCAATATCGTGAAGCCTAGGCGCACCGATCTGGCAGGCTCGATCGGCCCGACATCCCATTCGATTATATCCCTTCTCATCCTGTTCCTGTCGGGGAAGATTCCCTGTATCAGCCCATTGGGAACCTTCACGAACAGCCTGAACTTTTTTGCCTTCTGGGTGTAGTTCTGCACCTTTATGGTGACCTCCGTGAACTTCTCCCCTCCCTTCTCGTGGTACATGATCCCGCTATCTATCACGGTCACGTTCATTATCTTGGTGATCACGCCGTCCAGAGGCGGATTCGGCCTGCCTATTATCTCGGAGCTCTTCTTCGCTATCTCGGGAAGGATATCCTTGATTATGGAGTACTTCTCGGACACCTTCTTGAGCTTTACCTTCTTGTTGATGTGGGACTTCACCTTCCTTCCGCACTCCATCAGGGCCCTGCCCACCTCATCGAGGATCTCGTCAACGTCCGCCACGGCCTCCTTGGATTCCGATGTGAACGGGGCGTTGGTGGATGCGATATGTACCAGGATCATCGCCGGACCCGACGGGATCCCCTTGCCACCCCTCTGCTCCAGGCCGTAAGGCCTCCAGTTGATCCTCTCGATGGCATGTGTCATCGCACATCCCCCCTGCTGGTACAGGAGTGGCACCCGATTCGCGAATCGAAGGATCTTCACGGTGTCTCCCGCGGGAAGCTCCCCCCCGTAGATGATCCCCGCCTCCACCTGGAAGGGGGTGCCGCGGTAGACCCTTGGATCCCTGGTGACCGTGTGGGCGAACTTGGAGTCTATCTCCTTTTTCAGCCCCTTTCTTATCAGCAGATCGCCTATCGGTGAAAGGCAGTCCGTGGGGGGGGACATGAACTTCATCTCGTTGAAGATATCGTAGAGTACCTGGATCTCGTCCAGGTTCAGCCTCCTGGGGTTCTTCTTCTCCGAGATGGATGCTTTCTCCAGTATCTCACGGGCACCTCTTGGGGATATCCTGCAGAACTCGGTTGTCAGGAACGAGGTCATCTTCCTTGATTCGGAGTAGGCAAGCATGTTCTTGAGGACGCCAAGCTCGATCCCGTGCGGGTGGGGTTTTATCTCCAGTGCGGGAAGCGGGAGCTTATCGACCACCCGATGGAACGAGTGTACGATCCCGTCAGGGTCCTGAAAGATTATCTCAACGTGGGGGTTCACTATCGCCGTCGATTTGATATACTCATACACGGACTGCCTCTTCTCCTTGTGGTACCTCCCCACTATCTCCACCTCTATCTGGGTGCCGTGGGGGTGATCCCAGAGCACCACCTCGCTGGAGATCATCTGCGGCCGGTTGTTCTTGGTGTTTATCTGGACCTCCATTTTATAGCAGGGGTGGTCCTCGCCTATCTTGGAGGTCACAACCGCAGGTTTGCCGGTGGTCAATTGGCTGTAGAGCACCACCGCTGAAATTCCAATACCCTGCTGACCTCTGGATTGCCTTATCGCGTAGAACCTGGAGCCGTAAAGCAGCCGTCCGAAAACAGACGCTATCTGCTTCTTCACGATGCCGGGGCCGTTGTCCCGAACCAGGAGGCGGAACCTATCCTTGTTATCGGTCCTTGAGATCCTGACGAATATCGAGGGAAGGATACCCGCCTCCTCACAGGCATCCAGAGAGTTGTCCACGGCCTCCTTGACCGAGACAAGCATCGCCTTTGACGGATTGTCGAATCCAAGGATCTGTCTGTTCTTGGCGAAGAAGTCTGAAATGGATATCTCCTTCTGGCTCTTCGCCATCGTCTCTGCATACGGTTGCGGCACCTTTGGTCCTCCGGAAAAACTTGAGATTGGCTAATAGTGAGGGCAATTTAAAAAGGGTGGTTGGGGTACCCGAAAGAACCCTCTATCTCCTCTTCTTCTTGAAGTATATCAGAATGAATATTACTCCAATGGTAAGTGGCAGAAAGGTCAGGAACAGGCTTGCCAGAGCTGGCTGGATCGCCTGATAGATGTTCTTTTCGTGAAAGAAATAGTACTCCATCGCGAAGACCACGAAATTCCCCAGGGCATCGGCCAACCCGATACATGCGAACACCAGGAAGAGGAGGTTCATCAATCTGCTCATATCCTCGGAGGCCTCCCTCTGTCTCGTGTCTATGAAGGCGCGCAGCACGTCGATCGTGGATGAGAGGATGTCCCTGGAATGGGTCAGCTCACCGGACAATGACATCATGAATTTCTCCATGCCATTGAGGTCCTTTATCAGATGGTCGCTGATGGATTGGGGGTTCATATCCGTCGTGGAGGCCTCGCCCTTAATGGCCAGCTGGTCGCCCATATCCGTGATATCCTCCTTCATACCATTCATCTGTGACCTGATCCTCATGATCCGGTGCTCCACCTCGGATATCAGGGTGAACCTTATCGACGCGGTTGTGAGCAGCTCCTTCTCGTTATCGTAGTTCTCCCTTTCAAGGAAATCAGAATCCTTCCTTTTACCTTTCTCCTTGGGCATGTACACCTTCATGTGGGAGTTGATCCTGTTCTGAAGGTCGAAGATATCATCCTTGAGGAAATTCCCCCGCTTCTGAATATAGGTATATTCGCCTTCAAGAAGCTCCTTTGTATTGCATCGGGTTAGCAGGAGGTCGATCAGTTTGGCCTTGATCGCCAGGAGGCTGATAAGGTATTCCTGTTTCTCCAGGTAGATGTCCTTGTCGTCCTTTGGCGGAGTGGAATAGGGGCTCTTGTGGGCCAGAGGTAACTGGCCGCCGGAATAGCTTTTCCCTTCCCCGAGCCGGGAAGAATCCAGCTGGAGCAGAAATTCCGTCGGAAAGGCTTTTCCCTTCCTCTGATCCCCGGTCCCAAGGGCGAACAGGGTTGCACTTACATTGTTGACCTTCAGGGAGTTTATGAGGACCCCACCCTTGCGGTTCATTATCCTGTTGAGATAGGCGATGTTGGTCTGGAAGATGTTCTCCTGAGGGGTCGTCGCCTCCCCCCCGATGAAGGGAGCATCATCATCATCGTCTATAAACAGGCTCGCGGTGGAGTAATTGTGCATCCAGATGTTTTCCCTGCTTCCGCACGTCATCAGATTGAAATTGTAGTGCCCACTGTCCTTAACGATGAAAGGGTGCAGTGCATCCTTCAGGGACCGGTTCATAAGCTTGATGTTGTCGTACTGTATCTTGAATAGGTCCGGCGTGACCTCCACGATCACGTGACCTCCCTTCTGGATGTCCATCGCGATCTCCACAACCGACCATTTCTCCTTCTTCATGATATTGAACTTGACGTCCTTTCTCCTGAGGAAAAGGTTCTGCAGGATCTCCTGGACCTTTGCATCCTCACCCTCTTTCAACTTGAATATGGAAATGGAATATATCTTGGGGTCGAACAGCGGAAAGGTCCTCATTCATCTTCACCTGATATAAGTATTTTATAACAGTATAATGAACAATTGGATACTTAAATCAATCCAAAGGTTAAAACATCCATATGGACCGTTCTATGGCGGCAATACAGCACAGCAGAGGTCGTGTCTGGTTATCTCCCATCCCCTCCCATTGATATATTTCAGTGTCCTCCTGTTTGGAGACACTATTCCGGAAAAGCCGGCCTCCAGGGAGCGGGTCTCCAGGGCATCATAACCTCTCGGCCTCATGCATCCCAGCATCAATGAGCCGTTCAGTTTCGAGACCATGTACTCTGCCAATCCTATCAGCTCGGTTTCGGGGAGGGGGCTATCCCTCTCCATCAGGGTGCCCCTGGTAGGTATCAGCGTGATCAGCACCGCGGTATCTGGTTCGAAATCGGATATCAGGTCAATGGATGCCCTCTCCCCCCTGAGCTGCCCGTGATAGAGCCCCGCCAGGACGTGTGGGACCACCCTTATACCCGCATTGACAAGGTGCTGGTATGAGCGTTTATAATCCTCGGGAGACGCGTCGATCCCCAGGACCTCGGAGATCGTATCCCCGTCCTGGATCACGTCGAAGGAGGCGGTATCGACGCCGGCTTCATGGAGGGCCCGGGCCGAGCTCTGGTCCACGAGGCCGGGATGGACGTTTATCGACAGTGTTGTCGCCCCTTTCAGCTGTGATATCTGCTCCAGGACCGCATCGGAGAACAACACCTTACCTTCACGATCACACCCCCCCGATAGAAGGAACCCTTTCCCCCCCTTTTTCTCCAGTTCCATGCCGAATTCCAGGAGGGAAGCAGGGCCGGAGACGTCCACCATACCTTTCAGGTAGTGTCCCTTGCAGTGGGCGCAGTTGAGCATGCACGCCGTTCCGGTGGTGGAGAGGGAGGGATACCCGGTTCCGGGAACGAACACGTCGATCCTTCGTTTCAAGGGGCCGATCTATCTGCTACGGGGATAAATCCTTTTCCCCGGCCGGGTCACCTTCTTATAGTTGATGCCAATTTTAAGGGCCCAATGGACCCCCATGAGTTCTCCACCCAGAACCCGTTCCTCAATGTGGGAACGTACGACGTCATAGTCGAGGGGAGCATCCTCGCCTCCATCTACCCGGTGTCCCTCGACTATCTCCGCTACCTGAAAGAGGAGGAGGGCGTTGTCGGATGCATCAACCTCACCTGCCGCCCCTGGCCGGATAAATGGATCACCTCATCGGGATTGGAATACAGGCATATCCCGGTCACGGACATGCAGCCCCTCACCGACGATCAGGCCCTTGAGGGCATCGACTTCATGGACCGGATCATGAAGAGAGGAGTTGTGATGGTCCACTGCGCTGCGGGCGTTGGCCGGACGGGGTCCCTGATATCTATGTATATGATCTACCACGGCAAGGACCCCCATGATGCGGTATCCCACGTCAGGGAGAGGAGGGCGGGGTCCGTCGAGAGCAGCGCGCAGTTGAAGAAGGTGAAAGGGTTCAGGGCGAGAAGGGGTGATAGGTCATGAGAAAAGTGGACGTGATAATACTGGCAGGCGGTTTTGCGAAGAGGATGTGGCCCCTAACGAAGAATAGGCCCAAGCACCTTCTTGATATTGCGGGCAGGCCCATGCTTTGCCACACCATCGAACCGCTGCTTGAGCTGGATGGGATAGGTCGGATATTCATCTCGACCAACAGGGCCTTCGAGAAGCAGTTCAGGGATTTCATAAGGGATAACTATCCCGATGCCGATCTGGAGCTCATGATCGAGCCCACCCTCGAAGAGGGACAGAAGCTGGGCTCGGTCGGCGGGCTGGGCTACCTGATCAGGGAGAGGCAGCTGTCGAACGATACCATGATAATCGGCGGGGACAACCTCTTCGAGTTCTCGCACCTGGATGCCCTGGAGGCCTTTCGGGAGCAGGGGAAAGATATTGTGGCGGTCTACGACGTTCAGGATAGGGAGAAGGCATCCCTGTACGGGATAGTGGGGATCGACGATGAGAACATCATACAACGTTTTGTGGAGAAACCCGCGGATCCCCCCTCCACCCTGGCAGCAACGGCATATTATATCTTCAGTGGGGAGACGATCGGGATGATCGTCAGCTACCTGGATGAGGGGGGGAAACCCGATGCATTGGGCCATTTCATCTCATATCTGGTGGAGAGGAGGCCCGTGTACGCCTGGTCCTTCCCCGGCAGATGGTTCGACGTCGGATCGCTGGATTCCTACAACGAGGCGGACAGCTACTTCGGATCGCGGTAGATAACTATATTTCACCCGAGGGCGATCGGCCCTTGAGTGCGATGCATAGCGGAGACATACCATTTCGTTTCGGCCTGATCATGGCGGCCATGCTGCTCCTTGGGATGTTCGGGGGGGAGCTCGCCAGGGTGGCCGATCGGAACGATGATATCATGCTTGGGAGGATCTCCAATTCCATACGGGAGGCCGCAGACCTGCTTCTTTCAGATCAGGGAGATTCCACGCTGGCCATAGATCTCGGGATGGGGGTGGGCGGGTCCGCCCTCTCCCTTCCCCCCCGGCTGGACGGGGAGAACTACGCCCTCCATGTGCTTCCGAACCTGCTATATCTTGAAGGTGGAGGGGAGAGGGCGATCTCCCTTCAGGGCGTTACCCTCATCCCCTCCTTTCCACCCGCAAACGACAGGGTTGCGAACCTCACGGCCCTGAAGGATATGGGGCGTGGGGCGGGCGGTTTCACGATCGAGACCCCGTGCATTCTGCTCCTTTGCAAGGTGGAGGTGGACGGCCAGCCCATACTCTTCATCCACCCGGGCCCATCCAGCCGATGCGGACTGACGGATGACGAGAGGATACGGGAACTGATCCACATCGTGGATGATGATCCCGCACCGCTGGAGGGACACCTTGGAGAGATGAACCTGATCATCGGGCAAGGGGCGGTTCTCGATACGGGCTATATGCTTCTTGACCCTCTCGATACGCATCTATCGGAAGGGTGGTGCCCCGTGCCCATCATCCTTCCCGTTGGAACGATCTATCCTGACAGATATGATCATGTCCTGTCGGACGGAGATGAGCTGTTCATCTGTCATAGGATAGTGGAGGGCGGGGGCGGAACCTCATCGGTGGTCCTCGTTCTCGTATGATAATGGAAGCCTTCTCCTGAGAGGGGTAGCCTTAATTATCTCCATGTTCATCCTGCAAACGGTTGGAGTGATCACATGAGGAACGTCCACGTCATATCGATCCTGATAATACTGCTTTTATCCGCAGTTCCATTGTCATGGATGGATGGAGACGTCGTGGTTTCGGCGCTCGTGGGCCACTCCCCGATATCTATCGACGGAAACTCCCAGCTGGATTCAAAGGCCTCATCAGAGGGTTGGTCGGGAAGCGGGACGGAGTCGAACCCGTACATGATCCAGAACTACGACATCCAGGCGAGCACCTGGGCGATAAGGGTGTACAATACCGACAGACACCTTGTGATCTACGACTGCCACGGGCGGGACGGAACGAGGTCAGGCATACTCCTGAACAATGTCAGGAACGCCTCGATCCTGGATTCAAGGTGGACTGTCAACGATGAATACGGCATACACCTTCAGGATTGCGAGAACATTGTGGTGGACGGGAACCGCTTCGATGCCACGATGGTGATGGTGAACAACTACAACCACATCGTCCTGGAGAGGTCAACAAACTGCAGGATATCAAATAATACCGTCGTGTTCAGCCAGAACGACGGCATCCAGCTGATGGATCGCTCCGAATACAACGTTGTGGAGAACAACTACTGCAAGAACATGTGGAAGGCGATCTACGTCAACTCCGAGCACAACATGATAAGGTACAATACCGGCGACTCCAACTCGTACGGGGTGTATCTGGAGAAGGCCAACAACACGGTGATGAACAACTCGATGTTCTTCAACGCCTACGGGCTTTACTGCTACTTCGCCGGTTACAATCTCCTGTACAACAACACATGTCAGAGGAACTACATCGGAATATACATCAACTTCGCACACGACCAGGTGGTAAGGGACAACCTGCTTCTCAAGAACGGCAACTACGGCATCTACATCTACGCGGACCTTGACGCGAACAACCGGGTCTTCCGGAACAACCTCTTCTACAACAACAACTCCGGGGCCAGCTTCGAATCAAGCAGGGTCCAGTGCAAGGACCGTTTCGGTGGGAACCAGTGGAACGACACGGAGGGTGGGGGGAATTTCTGGTGGGATTGGAGGGGGCCGGATGAGGATGAGGATGGGATCGTGGACGACCCGTATCCCATCGCGGGAGCCCCGGTCTACGACCACCACCCGCTGACCACCAGTGATATACCGGATACGTCCCAGCCCCCACAGGACATGAAGGCCATCGGGGGGCCGGACTTCATCAATATCAGCTGGAGCCCTCCACCATACTCCTCATCGGTAACGATAAATTTCTACAGGGTCTACAGAGGGCTCCGGGCCGGCGGGGAATCGGAGTATGTGAACCTCGATGGGAACGACACCTTCTTCATGAACTTCGAGGTCACGGAGGGAGATCGATATTACTACTACATCACGGCGATCACCGACATAGGCGAGAGCAACAGGTCCGTAAGGGTCTCCGCGGTCCCGGACAGCATAGCGCCGACCGTGGTGATCAAGACGGGAGACGACCTCTACACGAAGGACGAGTGGTTCAGGATATTCTGGGTCGGGAACGACAACGTGGGGGTTATCACCTACGAGGTCTCCCTGGACGGCAACGACCCCCTGGACATAGGAAAGGTAAGCGAGTACACTTTCGGGGGCCTTGATGAAGGGGATCACTACTTTGTCGTGACCGCGTACGACGAGGGGCTGAATTCAGGACAGGACAGCATCACATTCCACGTTGACCTCACCGATCCCTGGATAAATATCACCGGGCCCTCCATAGAGCCAGGGGCCACCGTGAACATCACCTCCTTTGACCTCACGTGGATAGGGGGGGACTACCACAGTGGGATATCATTCTACGAGGTGAAAGTGTTCGATGGTAATTGGACCTCCCTGGGAACGGAGCTGGGACATCACGTGGAATGCGTGAATGACGAGTGGCACATTCCGACCGTAAGGGCGGTGGACCTCGCCGGCAATACGGCCGAGGCGTCCCTCGCGTTCTACGTCGATCTCGTGCTTCCCGAGATCGAGTTCATCGAACTTGACAGATTTTATTTTGACAGGACCGATATCTATCTGAACTGGACATACGGGGATGCCCATGCCGGCCTGGACACGCTGGAGATCAGGGTCGATGACGGGGATTGGGAGGAGATAGGCCAAAGGGATAACATTACGTTGACCAACCTCTCGGAGGGAGAGCACACGGCATACATAAGGGCCTGGGACCTGGCGGGGAACTCCCGCCTGGACCAGATCCCGTTCGTGATAGACATATCCGGACCGGAGCTGGAGATCATATCACCCATGGAGTTCCTGCTCAACAACTCCATGGTTGGGGTGGAATGGCGGGGCACAGACGCGTATTCACCCATGGAGAGCTACGGGATCAGGGTCGATGGCGGGCCCTGGCAGTGGGTGGGGCCCAATACGTCATGGATCTACACGGAGCTAGACGAAGGGCAGCACCTGGTCGAGGTGAGGGGGTTTGACGCCGCAGGGAACGAGGCGACCGTGAATACAACGTTCCGTGTTGATACACGGTTCCCGCACGTTCTTGACCACGGCCCGGAGGGGAACAGGGTGAAGGCTAACGGGTCGATCACCATCACCTTCTCCGAGGAGATGGAGAGATCCACCGTGGACGTCAGGATCTGCGGCATATCGGTGGACCTGACGTGGTCAGAAAACACCGTCCACTATACGCCTTCCAACCCCCTGACCAAGGGAAGCATCTACGACGTTCTGGTCGTGGGCTTCGACCTTGCGGGAAACGAGATGACCCCTTTCTCCTGGACCTTCAGGGTCGAGGAGGAGGATTTCACCGAGGTGAGCTTTTTCATAGGCATGGTGATGGATGAGAAAGGACGGCCCATAGAGGACGCTGGCATCTCGGTGAACATCACCACTTTTACCAGAACTGACGAGAACGGATATTTCAGGCTCGAGGTCGCGCCCGGGCCTCACACCCTCACCATTGCAAAGGATGATTTCTTCATGATCTCCATGAACGGTTATGTGGAGAACGGGAAGACGAAGAACCTGGGCGAGATAGAGATGGAGGGCCGTTACCCCGAAGTGGAGGAGAGCGAGAGCCGCCTGGGGCTGATGATCGCCGTGGGCCTTGTCGTAATATTCCTTGTTGCAATTGTCGCGGTCCTATCTCTGGTTCTCAAGCAGAGGTTCAGGGAATATCCCATCTTCCTGGAGGACGAGGGGTGGATGAGGATGTATCCGCATAGAAAATGATCTACTCCTCCCAGTCCACCAGATCTTCTTCGTACTCCATCATCTCAATGGTGTCCTCTTCCTCATCGGACGGACCATATTTCTCCTTCAGGGGAAGCGCCTCTCTTGGCCTGGGAAGGTCGTCACCGTCGGCATCTGAGGAGATACCTCTCCGAAGGTTAGACGA
>CBDVER010000007.1:0-15239 GCA_965373055.1 uncultured Thermoplasmata archaeon | reverse complement strand
CAATACGGCCCGGAGAGAAGGTCAAAAGATCTCAGAAAGAGATGGGGGATGGAGGGGAAAACGATAATCCTCTACTCTGGCCGGTTCGTATGGTACAAGGATATCGACATGTTCGTTGATGTGCATCATGAATTGAAGAGAAGATATGGTGACAGGGTAGGATTCGTTCTCATCGGGAGCGGCCCCAGAGAGAAGGATCTCAAAAAGAGCATTCCCTATGGGGTCTTTCCCGGCTATCTAACGGATGTGGCTCTATGGAGGGCATATGCCAGCTCGGATATCCTTCTGTTCCCATCCGTAACAGAGACATTTGGCAATGTTGTTCTTGAGGCCAGTGCTTCAGGTGTACCTGCAGTCGTTTCCGATGTTGGGGGATGTATGGAGATCGTCGAGGACTCTGGGGGCGGGATCGTTGCCATTGCCAAAGATGTTGGGTCTTTCTTCAAGGCCGTTTCAAGGTTGATCGATGATAAGGGGCTCTACGAGAAGCTTCGATCCAGTGGACTTGAAAGTTGTAGGGAGAGGAAATGGACCAGGGTAAATGAAAAGGTCCTTGAGGTTTATGACACACTTGTAAATACAAATTGATCGCACAAATAGATGCCATTTACATTTTATTTGATCTGGTCTGTGAGAGAGAGAGGTGAATTTCCCATGGAGAATCAGAATAAAGATCATGACCATTTTTTCGTTATCATTATATTACACTCCTGGAAAATTCTACGGTTTTGCCTGTAAATTATCAATATTTTGCTGATAAAGAATTTCGTGTGGAACTTGTTCTTTATCATATATAAGATTTACATATTACTTTATATATTATTATACTCTATATATATATATTTATATAAAAGATTATATATTATTATTATTAACGTATTTATTGTTCCAGGGGAAGTGAAAAAGGAGAAAGAAAAGTGGAAGATCGACCTTTTCATCATCAGCCCATATTAAATGGTTATCATATCAGTTGGATCCTGGGAGGATCTAATGATGAATTTAGTATATGAATCATCAAATAATTGACTTTTGATCGATGAGAAAATAGGCATTTGATCATTTCAAATGTCTTCCATATTGATTTCCATTGGAAATGTAGGGGTCTCTCTGATAGGGCTTATTATAATCACCAAAAAATAAGACTGGTAGATGAACGTGTTCAAACCCTTGAATGTTTTCAACTACCCAGAAGATCTTCAAACTCTTTCATTATCTCCTTTAACACCTTATGTCTTATATTGAGCATGTCAGAAAGAACATCCATATCATTTATCTCATCCTTTACTAAAAGGGAATATGCCTCTCTTTCAATATATGAATGAGAGATACTGGAGATGATCTCATTTGTGTCCTCGAAAGCCCTTTCCCTGAGTGCGAGCAGCCTTCTTCTCCTCATTTCCATCCCGCTGAGCTCCACGTTCATATTGGATATCAGAACTTTCAACTCCACAAGTTTCTTGACATCATCCTCTATACATATTGCCCTGTCCAATTCCTTTCTCAATTTCTCCAGTATGGGATCGGTAAATGCTGGAAGGGCAGCGACCACATCCTCCTTCATCTCCCCCGTCAGTTTGCCATCGACCTCGACCTTTGTTTCAGATATGGCCAGGCCCATGTCCCCTTTATCGTTCCCGCCTCCATATTCTTCAAAGGAGGTGATCACCTCGTTGTAAGTATGTGGGCCGATATCGATCCTCACCGAATACCTTTTCCTGGGGGTGAAAATTTTCCTTGGAGGCCCCCCCTTGGAGGATCGCTCCTCATAGGACTCTACGAAATCGTTCTCCTCAAGCACCTTCAGATGTTTCATGATCGCCTGTTGGCTTATGTGGAGCTCTTTTGAAAGTTGAAGGGGATAATTGTTGTCCCGTGATAGTTTCCTTAGGATCTTCCTCCGTATAGGATTCTCAAGTACAGAGAGGATCATGTCCAGCTGAAGGTCTTCTCTATCTTCCGGCATACTATACAACAAGAAGTTGTTATGAAATATTCTCTATAAATATATTTGTCCTAATCCTCTACCTTCTTGACCAGTTTCTCATGATATCGACGATAGAAACCGCTTTCGAACCTCACCAGCTTCCCCACGCTCTTGGATCTGGTCATGAGGATATCGTCCCTGTGCTTGACGCTCCTTCTGTAGAAGCCATCTATTACCAGGGTCGCCGCCCTCCTTTTATCCATGATCTTCAGCGATATCATGGAGGAATCTGGAATGACGATCGGTCTTAGTGAGAGATTGAACGGGGAGATAGGTACCATCTGGATCACGTTCAACCTTGGGTCCAGAATACTCCCTCCCGCGGACATGGCATAGCAGGTGGACCCGGTTGGAGTTGAGAATATGATGCCATCTGATTTGATCCTCTGGACCTTCTCCATGTCCACGTAGATCTCAAAGGATTGGATCTTTGACGGAGTTGACGTCAATACAACGACCTCGTTGGCAGCATCGGGTACCGGCTCGTCGTTGATCAGGGTATGTATCTTGGACCTCCTCTCGATGATATATTCCTTTTTGATCAGCCGGTCCACGGCCTTTATGGCGTCATTCGGTTCGATCTCCATTAAAAAGCCCAGTGAACCGATATTGATGCCGATAACGGGGTTGTCGCTGTGCTGGAACGAATAGAGCAGTGTGCCGTCACCACCTATACAGAGGTTCACGTCAGCCTTTATCATCTCGATCGGCCTGAAGGCGAACCTGTCGGTCTCGATCTTGCCTTTCATGTAATCCGAGATGGTCAAGGATACATCTACACCATCGTCTTCCAGCCTCTCGAAATGCGAGAGGATCTTGTATGATAGGGCGAGAGCTCCCTTCTTCTTCGGGTGGGGTACAAGACCGAACTTCATCCCTGTCCAACCTCCGTATCCATTCTGTGACGGTATAGATCGAATATCCTCGGGGCGAATGAGGGATCGCCCAGTGAGAGCAGATCGTCGATATCATCCGCCTCATTGGTTAATATGTATTCCCCCCATTTCCCGTCGTTTTGAGACCAGTACGTGTTCCCTCCCGCCTCTTTGAGGATGAGGGTGCCCGCGGCGATGTCTATCATCCTTGGGGGCCTTGAAAGCATTGCGAAGAGGTCCAGAGAGCCCTGGGCCACCAGACACATCTCCAGGGAGACGCATCCCAGGTATCTACCCTTTTTGGGCAGCGAGAGTAGGCCACCGTTCGCCTCCATGTTGAACCTCGATAGGTAAGATGAGAAGGTGGCCTCTTCGAGAACCATCTCCCTTGTGTGAATCTGGACCCCGTCCCGGAAAGCGCCCGAGCCAAGGGAGGCGTGATATGTGGTTCCGCGAACGATGTCGGCCACCACAGCATGTCGTACCTTTTCCACCGCCCCCTTGGAGATGGCCAGGGAAACACAGAATAGAGGGATCCCGTTCACCGCATTGTGGGACCCGTCGATGGGGTCGATAATGAGGGTGGAGTCCGAGCCCCGATCGAGAAGGCCGGTCTCCTCCGAGAGCACGTTCATCTCCGGCGCGTTCTCGTCCAATATCTTGCGGGCGATATCCTCGGCAGCAGCATCTATCTCGAATGTCGGGCTCCCATCAGGTCCGGTACCCACTATGGCATTCCCTCCGCCGTGAGGGTACCTTTCAATGATGCCCTCACGCACCCCACGGGCGATCCTGAATAGAAGTTCGATCTCCTTCACGGGCGGGTTGACGTTCCTGTGGCCTTATTAAACCTTCTCATAGGTTTCGGTCCGAAAAAGCCGACGAAGGCGACCACACTGATGGACCCCCTCACTTATGGGCGAACCTGCCGACAACGCCGTCCTCTTCCGATAATTTGAAGAAGCCGAACCTCTCGAACTGGACCATCTGCCCCTTTCGGGCCCTTTCCATTGTCCCATTCTCCGCCCATCCTTCCCGTGCCGAGCCGTCCGGGAACAGCACCCTGCATTGGACGCCGCTCAATGAAACCCACTGTATTATGCTGCCCCCACCTGCCCTGATATCGGAGATCGAGATATCCTCACTCCCACCCGTCAACGGTTCAGTCGAACGTATCCTGATACTGCAGAGGTCCTTGAGGCGGACGACGCCCCCCACATCGAGCCCTGCGATCTCCTCCCGGGGCACGCGCAACCTCACAATTCCGTCATGTGGGGCCAGCTCATACTCCCTGTATCCCCTTTCCCGGTGGTCCGGGTGCAGGGGGGATCTGCCGGCCAACGAAATATCCGTCGATATGGCCAGCTCAATCGGATCTGCCACGAAATACAACCTGTCCGTTCCGTCGTCGATCAGCTCCTTGTTCATGGCGTTGAAGTTCTCCCATGAGAAGGTGACGTCCACAGATTTGATCCCCACCTTGTACCAGTACTTCCTGAGAGCCTCGGGCTGGAACCCCCTTCCGGATAACGCCCTGAGCGTCCCCAGCCTGATATCGTCCCAGCCGGTGTAATTCCCCCTGGACATCTCCTCTTTTATGATGGAGGTCTTCAGGATGGTGTTCGGGATGGATACGAGCCCGTAGTGAATGAAGGCGGGCAGGCCCCACCCCATATGCCTGTACACGAACTCCTGTCTGAAAGTGTTGTTGAGGTGGTCCTTGCCCCTCAGTACGTGCGTGCAGCCCATAAGGTGGTCATCTATGGCGACAGCCAGGTTATACAGGGGGTAAACACGATATCTGTCGCCGGTCCTGGGATGTGGCACGTCCTTGATCCTCATTCCCACGAAATCCCTCACGGCGGGGTTGGGGTGTTCCAGGTCGGTCTTCACCATCATGGAGGTCTCGCCGGCCGAGAAGGTGCCGTCGAACATCCCATCCCACCGCTCCAGCTGATCCTCCACGACATCGTCCCTGTGGGGGCAGGGCCTACCCTGTAGTTTTTTCTCCCTCCAAACGTCGGGATCACACGTACACATATATCCGCTCCTCGACTCGATAAGGGATCTGGCGACTTCGTAGTACATCTCGAACCTGTCGGACTGTAGATGCGTCTCGTGGACCTTTACCCCCAGCCAGGTGAGGTCCTCCGGGATCATCCTGTATGCCTCGGGGTCTATCTTCTCGGGGTTGGTGTCCTCGAGGCGGAGGATGAACTTCCCCCCGTACCTCTTGACGTACTCATCGTTAAGGATGGAGGCCCTGGAGTGCCCGATATGCAGGGGGCCGGACGGGCCTGGAGCAAACCTTACGACGATCCCCTCATCCGGGACGTCCTCGAGGTCGCCAAGCGTCTCCCTTCTCTTCCTTGTTATCCTCTCCGGTTCCCCCAACCTGTCAAGCTCCCGCCTCTGCGAACCGGCGTCCATGGAGTTTACCTGATCTACAACCTCCCTGACCAATGCGGATGCGGACTTGGGATCGTCGCGGAGTTCGGGCATGGATGCCATGACCTTTCCTATCACCGGGCCAACCCCCGCCTTTCCACCATGTTCGAGCGCGTTCTGGAGCGCGTAGGCGAGCACCTTGTCCCTCATGGACCCTAATCACCATCTCTCTCTATTAATAGTTATGAATATGACCATTTGGGCCGATTATCCATGCGCGATGGAAAATATTATCCCCGCCCTTATGGTCCTTGGCATTATGGGTAGGCCCCCGCCCTTACGGTTCTTAATCCATCCCATATTAACATGTGTGTGCGCGCGTATGCGTGCGCGCGCACGTTTATATAGTGGCTTCTCCTCCCCCAACTATAATTCAAACGATGGGATGCACCGTCAGGTATGCTTCTATAGTGTCTATTGGCGCATTTGATCATCCGGGGATCTGAATATGGCAGGCGAAAAAAAGAAAGGAAGCGGAGAACAGGTAGGGGCGGAGTACGACTCCTCCTCCATAGAGGTACTTGAGGGTTTGGAGGGGGTGAGGATGAGGCCGGCCATGTATATCGGTTCGACAGATGTACACGGCCTCCACCACCTGGTATATGAGGTGGTCGATAACTCCGTTGACGAGGCGATGGCCGGATGGTGTACCTCGATAGATGTTACGATACAGAAGGACGGATCCTTAAGGGTGGACGATGACGGGAGGGGCATTCCCGCAGACCCACATCCGGTGTACGGCCTTCCGGCAGTTGAGATAGTTATGACCAAGCTCCACGCCGGTGGCAAATTCCAAAGTGACGCATACAAGGTCTCCGGTGGGCTCCACGGCGTGGGCGTATCCGTGGTAAATGCGCTCTCCAGATGGCTGGAGGTGATAGTCACCAGGGGAGGAAAGGTCCAGAAACAGAGATATGAGAGGGGAAAGACCGCCACTTCGCTTGAGCTTGTCGGGAAGGCCAGCCCAAAGAATTCGGGGACAACCGTGATATTCATGCCCGATGAGGAGATATTCTCCACGGCCGAGTTCAAGTTCGACATCATCGCCCACAGGATGAGGGAGATGGCCTTTCTCAACGGCGGGGTGACCATCACGCTGAAGGACGATCGGGACGGGAAGGAGGAGGAGTTCCTGTACGAGGGGGGCCTGCTCTCCTTCGTCAAATGGGTGGATCGGAACCGTCACCCGATCATATCAGACCCGTTCGCCCTCGTAGGGGAGAAGGACGGGGTGTCCGTGGAACTCGCCATGGAGTGGACGGACAGCTACACCGAGAACGTATTCACCTATGCGAACAACATCCATACGTCGGAAGGGGGGACCCACCTGTATGGGTTCAAGTCCGCCCTGACCAGGACGATGAACGACTACGGGCGGAAGGAGGACCTGTTCAAGAAGATAGAATCCGTTCAGGGTGAGGATATCAGGGAGGGGCTCACCGCCATACTCTCCGTGAAGATACCCGAACCGCAGTTCGAGGGGCAGACCAAGACAAAGCTTGGAAACTCCGAGGTCAAGGGGATCGTCGAGACCCTGGTGAACGAGAAGCTGAGGGAGTATCTCGAGGAGCACCCCAGGGAGGCGGAGAAGATAATTGCAAAATCCATACAGTCCTCACAGGCCAGAGAGGCCGCCAGGAAGGCCAGGGACCTCACCAGGAGGAAGGGCCTTCTGGATGGAGGCGGCCTCCCGGGGAAACTGGCCGACTGCCAATCCAAGGACCCCGCAGAATCCGAGATATACCTTGTGGAGGGCGATTCGGCCGGGGGTTCGGCGAAACAGGGGAGGGACCGGAGGTTCCAGGCGATCCTCCCGCTTCGAGGAAAGATCCTGAACGTTGAGAAGGCGAGGTTGGACCGGATCCTCTCCAACAATGAGATAAAGGCGATGATAATGGCGTTCGGCTCCGGTTTCGGAGAGGATTTCGATATTGAGAACCTGAGATACCATCGGATCATCATAATGACCGATGCGGATATCGACGGCGCCCATATCAGGACGCTGCTCTTGACATTCTTCTACCGATACATGCCGAGCATTGTGACCGGCGGCTATCTTTACATCGCCCAGCCGCCCCTCTACAAGGTGAAAAAGGGCAAGCAGGAGTTCTACTGCTTCACCGACGAGAGAAAGGATGAGCTGGTAGGGGAGCTGGGCAGAGGCGTTTATATCCAGAGGTACAAGGGGCTCGGAGAGATGAACCCGGATCAGCTGTGGGAGACCACCATGGACCCGGAGAGCAGAACCCTCCTCAAGGTCACGGTCGAGGACGCCATCGAGGCGGATCAGATGTTCACCATACTGATGGGGGACCAGGTCCAACCAAGAAAGGAGTTCATCGAGGAACATGCACTGGAGGTGACCGATCTTGACATCTGAGGAGGGGGAGAATATGGCAGATACGGATGGTGAGAAGATAGAACACGGGGGCGTTATCGTTCGGGATATCGTCGAGGAGATGAGGACCTCATACCTCAACTACTCCATGTCGGTGATCGTGGGGAGGGCCCTTCCCGATGCCAGGGATGGGCTGAAACCCGTTCACAGGAGAATTCTCCATGCCATGAACGAAGGCGGATATGTTGCTGGCAAGCCATACAGGAAATCAGCGAGGATAGTGGGGGACGTAATGGGTAAGTACCACCCACACGGTGATTCCTCGGTTTACGATTCGATGGTCCGCATGGCCCAGTCCTTCTCATTGAGATATCCAATGATCGACGGACAGGGGAACTTCGGCTCGATAGATGGCGACTCCGCTGCGGCCATGAGATACACGGAATCCCGGACGACCAGATTCGCCATGGAGATGCTGGAGGATATCGACAAGGAGACAGTCGATATGGTGGAGAACTACGACGGCTCACTGGAGGAGCCCTCGGTCCTTCCCTCCAGGGTGCCCAATCTGCTCGTGAACGGATCATCCGGGATCGCGGTGGGAATGGCCACGAACATGCCGCCGCACAACCTGGGGGAGGTCATTGAAGGCATGATCAAGCTGATGGAGGACCCGGAGATAGATACGCTTGGCCTGATGGAGTGCGTGAAAGCTCCCGATTTTCCCACAGGTGCAACCATCTACGGAACCCTAGGCGTATACGAGGCGTATGATACGGGCCGCGGAAAGATAACCATGAGGGCCAAGGCGGATATCGAGGGGAGGGAGGGAGGAAGGTCCCGCATAGTCGTGACCGAGATACCCTACATGGTCAACAAGTCCAACATGCTGATCAAGATCGCCGAACACGTAAAGAACAAGGTGTTCGTGGGCATCTCGGAGATCAGGGATGAGAGCGACAAGGACGGCCTCAGGGTGGTCTTCGAGCTCAAGAGAGATGCGATACCGGAGGTGGTCCTGAACAGGCTGTACAAACATTCAGACCTCCAATCCACTTTCGGGATAATCAACCTCACCGTGTTGGACGGACAGCCCAAGGTCCTCTCTCTCAAGGAGCTGATGACGGTGTTCCTTGAGCACCGCAGGACGGTGATAAGGCGCTCCACAACCTACGACCTGAAGAAGGCCAGGGAGAGGCTTCACATCGTGGAGGGGCTGATAATCGCACTGGACAACATCGACAGGATCATCAAGCTGATCAGGAGCTCAAAGGATGGCGAGGGCGCCCGCATGGCCCTGATGGAGGGGTTCGACCTGTCCGAGATCCAGGCGAGGGCGATCCTGGATATGAAACTGCAGAAGTTGACCTCCCTCGAGGGCGACTCGATCAAGAAGGAGGGGGAGAACCTGAAGCTCAGTATCGCGGACCTGGAGGACATCCTGGCAAACATCCACAGGGTCAATGAGATCATACAAAAAGAGCTGATGGACCTGAAGGAGAGGTACGGGGACGAGAGGAGGTCCAGGATCGAGGAGAACGCGGAGGAGATCGACCTTGAGGACCTGATCCACAAGAGGGACGTCCTTATCACGATCACCAACACGGGTTATATCAAGAGGATCGATCTGGACACCTACAGGGCCCAGCACAGGGGAGGAAAGGGACTCCGGGGGATGGCGACCAAGGAGGAGGATTTCGTGGTGGACATGTTCCCGAGCTCCACGCACGACCACATCCTGTTCTTCACGTCCCGCGGGAGGGTTTTCTGGCTCAAGGGGTACAATATACCCGTGGGTTCAAGGCAGTCCAGGGGCAAGGCCCTGATCAACCTTCTCCCCAATCTGGAGGAGGGCGAGGAGCTGCTGTCCAACCTCAAGGTGACGGAGTTCTCGGAGGATAAATACCTCATCTTCGTGACCAGGAAAGGCCGTATCAAGAGGACCTCTCTTCCCGCCTATTCGCGCCCCCGGTCAACCGGCATCAGGGCTATAATCCTGAACGAGGGCGACGAGCTCGTGCAGACCGCAATATGCGGTGAGGATGACGAGATCGTCCTTGGGACCTCAATGGGGATGGCAAACCGTTTCCTCGTGAGGGATGTAAGGGCGATGGGCAGGAACACCGCAGGGGTTCGGGGGATGAGGCTGAAGAACAAGGGCGACCACATCGTATCCATGGCGGTTGTGCCCGGATCCAACGAGGTGGCGGATCAGGACGATGAGCACGAGGATCCTGAAGGTGAAGAGCTCGAGGAAGATGAATCAGGGCGCGGCCCAAAACTAATTACTATAACGGAAAACGGTTACGGAAAGAGGGCATATGCCTACAAATACAGGTTGACCAGGAGGGGCTCCTCTGGTGTGATAAATATCCACAGGAACTATCTGGGCGATACCGGCAACGTGGTCGCCCTGATGGTGGAGCATGCCGGGTCCGAGGTCATGTTGATAACGCAGAAAGGAATGGTTATCAGAACTCCCATATCCACGATCCGCCTGGTCAACAGGGCTGGAAAGGGCGTTATCGTCATGAGGATGGTGGAGGGCGACACGGTAATGGGCGTCGCACAGGTAAACCCCATCGAGGAGTCGCCTGACCTTCAGGATATCGACGAAACAGTAGTTTCGTCTAACCCTCAAGGTGGTGACCTTGAGGATGTGGGCCCGGAGAAGAGTGATGGATCAGGGGATGCCGGCGAGGAGCCGAAGGAGGTCGTGGAGGATGGGGATCCAGATATCGAGAAGCCTGAGAAGATAACAGAAGATGGCGATCCCGACGCATGAGGGGCCGCCCTCATTTCCTGAGCAGTGAGACGCCACATTCGGGGCAGAACTTCCATCCACCCTGCAGCCCATATCCACAGAGTGGACATCTTCTGGATACGCCGGATGTATCCTGTGACGTGGATGACCCGCCGGTCTGGGCCTTCATCTGCCTATCGACGAAGTACTGCGCCTCGATCTCCGATGCTGCGCGTTTCATGTATTTGCTCTTCAATTTTTCCTTTGAGAAGTCGTAGGGATTGACGGGATCGGCCTTCTTGCTTGAAAGGTTGTTTCCCCCGCAGTTCGGGCACAGTATCCTGCCCTCGCATCCATACCTGTCACAGGTCTTGACGCCAAAGTTACCACTGCATATCTCGCAATATTGGTTCACATATCGCCTGCAATCACTACAATATGCGACCATTTTCAATCACCACCACGTAATGTATCGTCAAGTGATATAAAGGTTCGCGCATCGTTCTGAACTACCTTGTCTTGACCTTGAGTTTCTTCCTCTTCTGGATAACCTGCGCCTCGTATTCGGGCCCGAGTTCGATCGCACACTCCTCTATCTCGGGTAGGTTTCGAATGAACGCCGCCTTGGAATCAGTATCCATGAGCTTCACGAACTTCCGGTATCTCTTGTTGATGTCGTGATGGTAGAGGAAGCCTCCGATGGCGATTATCGCGCCTATGATGATGAAGAACCAGGCCACCATATCGACCTGGTCCAGAAGGGGAACCTCGTACTTTCTATCGATCTGATCGAACTCGATGAGCAGTTCCAGGAGGCCCGACAGGGCTATTACCGTTCCCAGGGTGCCGATTATAAGCAGGAGCCCTTTCTTGTTCTTCTGCCAGTATTCCTTCAGTGTCATAGGTCCTCACCACCTCTAACGTCGTTTAATATTTATCATTTATCCAAGGGATCAGATGGGAAATTGCGTCGTGCGTGGGAAAACCTTAAGAAAGTGTTGTGTGAATGACCCCTCCCCTACCTTCGAAGACGGCGGTGATCGGTGATCCGCCTTGGCAATGGTAGGGGGAAAAGAATTTGGTGCTTTTTTAAGGGTCCCCGGCTGACCGTTCAGATGTGACATCGAGGGATGATGCTGAGGCCAACCCAGGCACCGTACATACCCCCCGGGGATGGGTCAGAGGCCGGAGTGGGCGCACCGCCTGTCTGTGATGAGCTTCGTTATTCTCCGGGGACATCTACTCCCCGTATATCGTGATAAGCAGCTTTCTCGATCGGGGCCTGTTGTCCATCTCCATGAATACGACGTGCTGCCACGTCCCGTGCACCATCCTGCCGTCCCTTATCGGCAGGGTCATCTCGGGCCCTATCATTGATGCGCGGAGATGGGAATGGCCGTTTCCATCATCGTGATATATGTGGTGTTTGTAGTCGCCGTTCCTGGGGATCAGGCGGTCCAGCATCTCGGGAAAATCCTGTATCAGGCCTGGCTCGAATTCTATGGCCGTTATCACCGCGGTGGCACCGGGGCCGAATATGTGGATAAGGCCGGTGTTGATGCCGGCCCCGCTCACGATCTCCTCGAGCCGTGGATTGAGGTCAACTATGTCTCCCTCCTCCTTTGTATCGAAAGATAGTTCATCCGTTACTATGACCATCTTGCAGCCCCCTCAGTTGTCATCTGTCAATGGTATCATGCAGAGGAAGACCAGCTCCTCCTCCCCGAGGTTCTCGTATCCGTGGAGCTCATCCCCGGGTACAAATATGGCGTCCCCCCCGGAAACAGTGAAGCGCTCCGTATCCGAGAACACCTCGGCCCTGCCCTTGAGGAAATATATCTCGTGTTCCCACGGGTGGCCGTGAAGAGGGATCCTCCCGCCCTTATCAAGGGTGAACCTTCTCATGGCAAAATTGGATGCACCATCGCCTCTCGAATAGATCCACTGGATCCTGGTCCCCTCGACCCCTTCCATAGAGACTTCTTCGTAAGGCACATCCTCGATGTGTTTGAGTATCATCTCACTCCTCCAGGTCCTGTTCCAACCAGTAGTTGTACACTTCCAGAGGAACGAGTCTGAACTTGATCTGGATGTTGAGATTGATATCGTCCCCGAAATCGTTGTACATCAATAATGCAGGCCTTGACGACCTGATCGGGCCCGCTTGACAGTGTACGGAGACATACGCCCCCGTACCTCCCTCTTCCCCGCTGCCCGCCATGTCGATGGTGATGTTCTCACCGGTTCCTCCGAGCACAACGGGGTTCTGGGTCATCTGCCTCATGGCCCTCACCGTCCCGGTATGCGAGATCGCCACCGTTGCGGGGGCGGCCGTGTTATTATCGTCTGTCTGGTTCCCCTCGGCAACGTTCATCGGGATCCCGAAGATGGAGAGGGTCATGATATCCGGCTCATTCTGATATGTGACCCTCCATGCTGGGGGGACCTCATCGTCAGCCCAGGTTGCCAGTGCCACCACCTCGGTGAGCAGGACGACCTCGGTACCGTTGCCAATGCCCTCTATGGGGAAATAGACCGTCTCCCCATCTAAAACCGTGACAGCTGCATCTGTCGAGAAGGAGAGCATCTCCTCCGCATATTGATCGAGCCTCTGGTACTCCACCTTCTTCTCCTCTTCCTCACCTCCGGAGAGGGCCAGGAAGGAACCGGTGCCTATCACCAGGATCGCAATGACCGCACCGATTATGATGAACATCATCTTTCTTTCCATTTTCACCGCCTCGACGGTCCGGTTTTCCTATCGTTTTCTCCGGACCGGATATATTCTGCAATTGAAGTATATAGTCTGATGACTATTGTATCTTTTCATGACATTTCAGGACAGATGCCAGGAAAAGGCCAAATTCAAGTTTTAAACTGCCCATGTGTCACGATCCATTGTTGCCGGAGAGGAAGCTCCTGAGGGTCTCTACCTCCTCCGAGAGGCGCGTAAAGAACACCTCGTCCTTCCAGTAGTTCTCGAACTCGGGCTTGAGCCTGACCATCTCCCTGCTGATGAACTCTGGCGTGCAGGCCTTCATCCCCTTCATCGCAAGGCCACGATGTGCCAGCAGCCGGTCGTGATATCTGTATATGACGTCATCGGCGATCTCCCAGACCCCGCCTCGCCAATCATTGACCTCGTCCTCGGTGAGCCTGTCCAGCCTTCCAAGCACCTTGCGTCTGATAAGCCTGATAACAGCTCCCGAAAGGATCTTCCGCTTTGACAGATTCGCACCTCTTGCCCGATAATTTCCCGCTTGGTTACGATCCGGTACATTGTTCCTGAATGATATTTAATCCTTTTGAAAATAAGATGGGGGGCGGTCGAACCGCCCCCGTGCCGCACCATTGATGTAAGATCAACGATACGACTTCTGTCTCATCTTCCTGGCGCCCCTTCCGAGGGGTTTCTTTGGCAGATGTCTTCTTGGATCGTTCACGAGCAGGGCCCTGTCGTATGTCAGGTACCTCTCCTTCAGCTCCTCATCTCCGGTGAACTCCACAAGTCCCCTTGCGATGGCGGTCCTTACCGCATCGGCCTGTCCCATGAAACCCCCGCCGCTCACATTGACGTTGATATCGACCTTGTTGGCGTATCCCCTTGCGAGGATCAGAGGCTCCATCATCTTCAGTTTGGCGATCTCGGGCTCCATGATTTCAATGGGCTTGTGGTTGATCCGGATCTTGCCCTTTCCAGTTACAATGGTGGCCCTTGCGATGGCTGTCTTGCGCTTTCCGCTTGTGTTGATTATCTTTCCCATAATGAACCCTCCATCAATAATTGGCCCCCAGGATCTTGCAGACCTTGTCCAGCTCCACGAAATGGGCGATCCCCCTGTTGACAGCACCTTCAACGATCACCGTCTTCTTTCCCTCGAGGTCCCTGGGAACTCCGATATGCACCTTCAGCCTTTTGTAAGCGTCCCGTCCTCTCGGCGTCTGGTAAGGGATCATTCCCCTTATCGTCCTCTTCAGGATCCGATCGGGCATTCTGGGGAAGTTGGGCCCCTTTCTCGGATGATTGAGCTTTCTCCTTGCAATGTAGTCGTTGATCACCCTTGTCTTGTTGCCCGATACGATGGCCTTCTCCGCGTGGATGATCTCCACCCGGGCCTCCTTGTCGTCAAGGAGTTTCTTGGCCACATGTGAGGCAAGCCTTCCGATGATCAGGCCGGAAGCGTCTATCACTTCAACCATTCATCTCACCCCATTATTCTAACACCGCTCCCCTTTGGATTGGCCTTTGCCAGCTGGGGGATGGTCAGCACGGTTCCGCCGGCTGCGGTGATCTTGCTTCTGGCCTGACTCGAGGCCTTGAGCGTTGCCACGGTGACAGGGATCTCTATGTCCCCTGCACCGAGAAGCTTTCCAGGTACTATTACGGTCTCTCCTTTTTTAATGTAGAAAGACAATTTCGAAACATTCACCTCGGCCCAGACCCTTGAGGGTTTCTCCAGGCGTTTAGCGATGTCTCGCCAGATCGGGGCCTCGTTCTCACGGGAGAGCGTTTTCAGCTCGCTTATGAGTTCGATGAGCGCCGGGTCGGTCTTCTTCAAAGGTTTCATTCTGACTCCTCCGACATCGGTTGCGTGTGAGCCCCCCGATAACACGGGGGAAACGGCACTACGCCCACATCATTTAAAAACTTTATCCTGTTCTCACAGTGGGGAACAGAGATGAAAAAAGGTAGCACAGAGAGGCCCTCAGGCGACGCCCCGGGGATAGTGAAGGATATCGATAGGATGATCGATGTGGTCGGCCGAGGCTGGGAACTGCTTTCGGCCGGGAGGCGGGCGGAGAAGGTGAGGGACGCAATATTCGATCAGGTCGAAGAGAAGAGCGATGCTG
>CBDVER010000006.1:0-15576 GCA_965373055.1 uncultured Thermoplasmata archaeon | reverse complement strand
CAGCCACGGGATGAGGGTTCTCGGGCCCAATGTTTTCGGGATATACTCGGGAAAGATGAAACTCAATGCCACTTTCGGGCCCAGGGACATCACCCCTGGTAATGTTGCGATACTATCACAGAGCGGAGCACTTGGCATAGCAATGATAGGGAAGACCGCAAAGGAAGGGATCGGGCTCTCAACCATCATATCCATCGGAAATAAATCCGATATAGATGAATCCGACCTGCTGGAGTACCTGCTTGACGATCAAGATACGAGATCCATATTCCTTTACATAGAGGGGGTCAAGGACGGAGAGAGGTTCAAGAACACCCTCATGCGGGTGACCCGGAGAAAACCTGTTGTGGTCATCAAATCAGGTAGATCGAAGAGGGGGGCCGTAGCTGCAGCCTCCCATACGGGGTCCCTCGCAGGGTCCGATGACGTGTTCGATGCCATCATGAGACAGTGTGGTGTGGTCAGGGCCGAGAGCATTCATGAGGCCCTTAACTGGTGTAAATACCTCTCCAAGGCCCCCCTTCCGAAAGGTGAGAGTGCGGTCATTGTGACGAACGGGGGAGGGATAGGCGTCATGGCAACCGATGCCTGTGAGAAATATGGGGTCAAGCTCCTTGACGATACGGACCTTACCAGGGAGATCTTCTCGTCGGTCACACCATCTTTCGGATCGACCAAGAACCCCGTGGACATCACCGGAAGTGCAACAGCCCAGGATTATCGCGATGCCCTTCTAGCGTCCCTGAAGAGCGACAGGATCCATTCGGTGATCGCCCTCTACTGTGCCACCTCATCATTCGATATGGAGAGCCTATCAAGAATGATGGAGGACATATACACCAGATACATGAAAATGGGCAAACCCATTATCTTCTCCGTTCTGGGAGGAGAAAAGGTGGAACACGCCGTGAACTCGCTTAGATCAAAGGGCGTACCTGTCTTTTCAGATGTCTACGATGCCGTCGGGACCCTGGGGGTTCAATACCGGCAGTATCGCCATCAGAATGAGGTGGTGGAGGGAACTCCATCGGCAGAGATAGACAACGATGAGGTAAAAGATATCATCCGGTCCGTTTACGATGACGGTAGGACATTCCTGCTGGCTCACGAAGCCCAAAAGCTGATGCGGGCTTGCGGCATCCCCACTCCCAAGGCTGCGGTCGCCTCCAGCCTTGAGGCTGCGATGAGTATCGCAGACGATATCGGTTACCCGGTCGTTCTGAAGATCGTTTCGCGGGATATTCTGCACAAGAGCGATGCAGGAGGCGTGGCACTGGATCTGGAGAACAGTGACGAGCTGATAGATGCCTATCAGGGCATTATCAGAAATGCACGCTCGTACGATCCAAATGCGGTCATCGATGGGGTCGAGGTCGCCGAGATGGTGCGAAAGGGGGTGGAGACCATCGTGGGTGCGAGGATCGACAGCTCCTTCGGGCCGGTCATGATGTTCGGCCTCGGGGGGATATACGTCGAGGTCATGAAAGACATTGCATTTCGCTCATGGCCCATGGACCGCCGTGACATCCTGGCGATGATCAAGCAGACCAGGTCATTTCCCCTTCTGCTGGGTGTGAGGGGTGAGAAACGGAAGGAGATCGACCTGATCGTGGAGACTGTGATCAAGCTTGGGGTCCTTCAGGATAATTATCGTTGTATTTCGGATATCGAGATCAACCCTCTGGTGGCATACGAGCAGGGAAAAGGTATCCGGGCAGTTGACATCAGGGTTATACTTAATGAAGAAGGAGGATCTGGATCATGAAAAGGATAGTGATAGCCTCGGTTAAGAAAGGGGCTGGAAAGACGAGCCTGATCGTTGGATTGGCGAGGAACCTCAAGGTCAGGGTTGGATATGTAAAACCCTTCGGGGAGAGGGTGATATACCGGAACAAGAAGATCCAGGACCTGGATTCCTCCCTGATGAAGGATGTCCTGAACCTCGAGGAAGAGGCCAGTGAGATGAGCATCGGTTACGACCATTCCAAATTGAGATATCTGTACGACAGGGAGAAGATCTGCGAAAAGCTCATGGAGATGGCCGAGGCGGCGGGAAAAGACAAAGATATCCTGTTGATAGAGGGTGGCGATATCACCAGCGGCGCATCCGTGCATCTCGACCCGATCTCGATCGCCAGGGGCATCTCGGGGAAGCTTGTTTTCGTTGTTAGCGGAGACGATGACACTATCATGGACGATATCACCTTCATACGCAGATACGTGGATATGGAGAATGTGGATTTCATCGGTGTTGTTGTAAACAAGGTCCAAAACGTCTCCAGATTCAGACTGGATCACCTGAAGAATATCGAAAAAAAGGGCGTTCCCGTCCTGGGGATCCTACCTTATAAAAAGGAATTGAACTACCTGACCATGAAGTTCATATCCGATTCCATCACCGCGAAGGTACTCGCAGGCGAGGAGGGGTTGGGAAACAGGGTGAAGACGGTCCTCGTGGGATCGCTCTCGGCTGACAGGGCGCTCAACAGCCCACATTTCCACAGGGAGAACAAACTGATCATCACGGCGGGGGACAGGCATGATCTGATCCTCGGGGCCCTGGGATCCAACACGGCGGGCATCTTGCTGACGAACAACATCCTGCCCAGCTCGAAGTTGCTGGCGCTGGCAGGGGAGAAGAGCATTCCACTGCTGCTCGTCTCCGCCGATACATTCCAGGTTGCGAAGATGATCGATGACATGGAGCCTCTGCTCACCAGCTGCGATGAGGAGAGGATCGCTCTGCTGGAGGAGATGGTCAGGGAGATGGTGGAGCTTGATGGTTTCATGTAGGCACCCCCATGGGAAATAATATATCATATCGCCTCCGTTGAAGGGGATGATGCACTGGAAGGAAATGCTAGATAGGGCGGTGAGTTCCAGGAGATCTCTCCTCTGTGTCGGCCTGGACACTGATATGACAAGGTTCGATGAGGATGCGGACCAGCTGGAGATCAACAGGGAGATCATAAGGGCAACCGCTGACCTTGCGGCGGCCTACAAGCCCAACATGGCCTTCTACGAGGCGGAGGGATACAGGGGCATGAAGGTCCTAAAGGAGACGATAGAGGTAATAAGGGAAGAGGCCCCGAACACCTTGATCATACTGGATGCGAAGAAGGGCGATATCGGCAATACATCCATGGCCTATGCCAGATCCGCCTTTGAGGTGATCGGGGCGGACAGCATCACCGTCAATGCGTACATGGGGAGGGATGCGGTCGAGCCGTTCTCTGAATATAAGGATAAGCTCATCTTCGTACTCTGCCGGACATCGAACGCCGGCGCATCGGAGGTTCAGGACCTGCTATCAGGAGATGAACGCCTGTATCATATCATGGCCCGGAACATCCGTGGCTGGGACCAACATGGGAACCTTGGAGCGGTGGTGGGAGCCACATACCCCGGGGAACTTGGAAGGGTTCGAGATATCCTGGGACCCTCGACCCCCATTCTCGTTCCGGGCGTTGGGACACAGGGAGGAGACCTGAAGAAGGTCCTGACCAATGGAACCAACGAGGAGGGAACGGGCATCCTCATCAACATATCCAGGGGCATCATGTTCGCTTTCCTGAAGGATGAATACGTGGGCCTTTCATTGGAAGAGGCCGCCCGCCGGGAAGCGCGTAAACTTCACGAAATGATCAGGGCCGAATTGATCGAGGCCGGGAGATGGTGATATGGCAGCAGATGATTCTGGATCGATGGACAGCGTGGACCTGATGGTCAAGAGGAGCCCGATATCGGGCTCGGGTATTGCCAGGGTCAATGTATCTGTCCTGACCATGGTCAAGGTCGAAGAAGGCAAACCCGCCCTCCTCAGGCATGGGAACAAAGAGCGGGTGGTCAGGCTCGTGGCGGATGAGATGATGGATAAGGGCAAGGTCTCCCTGCGACAGAAAGACCTTGAAAAACTTCGGGTCAAGGCAGGGGAGATGGTTACGCTTCTTCCCCTGAAAGGGGTAGGTTCGAAACTTGGGATCCATCTGAACCCATTTCGCAGGGGAGAGAAACGATGAAGGGCCAACTCTCCCAGAAGGCCGATCAAATTGAGGTCCCCACTGTCCTTCAGGCAGTCAAGGAACGGCTGATCGAAAAGAGGTTCAACATAGATACGTACGACCGCACCGGTGGGACCATCCAGGCCAGGAGGAACTCTCTGGACATGGTCGTTATCGGGGCTTACAGAAGGACCTCGATCTCGGTCAAGAAGGATGAGGAGACGGGAAAGATAGGGGTTGAGCTCGAGTGGGGAGGCGTGGCATTTGGTGCCGTTGTCACTTTCGCGGAGCTCTTCCTGATATCTATAGCGATCTTGAGGGAGTTGGGATCGACCGGCCTTCTGATATCCGGCCTCATAGCCTTGATCGGTACAGCGATCAATATCATCCTCTTCAACTATCTTCGAGCGAGGTTCAGATCGGTCCTTTCCAGGGATATCAGGGACCTCAATGATGAGGCGGGATCGGAGCCTGATGATCAGTGCTGATCAGACATCCCAATCATCATACCGCTCTTCAGGGTCCAACTGCTCCTCCTCCACGACGGGGCTTCTCCGATGAGGCTGTCTCTCCCCCTCCCGCACGTCAGCCCACTCCACTTCCCGGGGCCTGTCCCTCCTGTACCTGAAGACCAGGAACACCAACACGCATATCAGCGTTATGAGGAGAAGTGCGGATATGGCATACAGCAGATAAGGCGGGCCCTCCTCCTCTGGGGCAAGTCTCCGGCTGGCCTCCTCGGGTGTCAATACCTCTATCAGGATAGGGTCCACCACCGTGCTCGTCCGACCGGAGTGGTCCATAACCTCAACATATGCGCTGTACTCTCCCAGATCTGTATAATTGTGCACGATGCGGTCCGCCGTTATCCAACCTGAATCGGACCCATCGCCGAAATGGACCCTGTATGATGCAATCCCGACATCATCACTGCATCCATCCAGGTAGAAGCTGACGGGGCCGGCCCCACCTATGATCGTCCTGTTGGACCGGATGACGGGGACCGGAGGTTCAAGGTCAAGGCCGATGTCCCTGGATTTTATGCTCTCCTCATTTCCCGCCTGGTCCCTTCCGTAATATCTGATGGTGTTGATACCCGGTTCTATCTCGATATTACCTCCATCGTACGGGATATAATCCTCCCCGTTGATCGAATAGTAGAACCGCTCATCGGACAGTATGATCCCCCTGCCCCGGATCCCGATCTCGGGAGAGGAGTCCTGATACCAGATATCGTTTTCCGGTTCCCTGGAGATGATGAGGGATGAATCGGGGGGTGTAGAATCTATCCTCACCTCCACCACCGGCCCGTCCACCCTATTTCCCGCCAGGTCGACGGCCCAACTGGTGATATCATAATCCCCGTCCGTAAGCAGGATAGGATCCGAGTAATCATATGGGCCGTCATCTCCAAGCATCACCTGCAGGGTGGCCTGGGGATCGTCGGTAACCAGGGTCAGGTACATCGGGTCCGTTGTCCAGCCATCCTCCTGCTCGGGGTCCGTGATAACGTCCAGGCTCGGCCCCGTGGAATCCACCTTGAAGGGCGAATCTCTCCTTGGCCCCTCCCTTCCGGATGTGGTGGCCGCGAAATACCTTATCTCGAATACGCCATCGGCGAGCGAGAACGGAGCGTCGAACAGCGAATAGTTCAAGCCGTTGACGGAGTAGAATACGGAATGGGACGGGTCGTGCTCGAAAGAGATGGTCGGGGGCGTTATATAGTAGCCTCTCTCACCATCGGGAAGCTCGGGGTCCGAGATCAGGAGGGCGCTGGGATCGGATATGTCCACGGTGACATCCTCGATATTATGAACCTCCTGATTCCCCGCACGGTCAGCCGACCAGTACTCCATGGCATGATCTCCATGAGGTACCTGGAAAGGAGCCGAATAGATCATCACCCCTTCGCCTAGATCATAGAAGATAAAAGCGCCCACCTCAGATGATAACGTGACCGTGGGTGAGGTTATGTAAATGCCTCCGATCCCATCCGGGTCCGATGGCAGAATGGTGTAATCCGTGATGGGAACCACGGTATCCACATTGAACGAGATCTCCCTCCGTTCCTCATCCAGCCCGAGATCGGAAGAGAAGAACCCCAAAGTGTGGTTTCCCTCGGGAGCCGTGAGGGGGTCAGTATAGGATTGGTCCTCATCATCATCCCAGCTGAAATATATGGAGACCCCCGGATCGCCCGAGAGGGCGATGGTCGGTGGGGCGAGGTAATAGCCGTTCGTCCCGTCAGGGAGGGCGGGATCTATCTCCACGTCCGTTACAGGGGGAGTGCCGCTCGTCTTCGATACGGATAGGGAGAGATCCCCACCCCTGATCTCGGTTGAGGGGATCGCATACAGGATATCATAAGATACGCCGAACCCGGGAAGGTCCCGGGAGGCGGGCGACCCCGTATCGGATGTGAGATTCCCGGAGAACACGATCTCACCTCCCGACATGCCTATCAGGGTCGTATGCACGTTGACGGTGGAATTCATTACGATAGAGAGGCCGTTGCCCCCCTCCGTGAACTCATAATAGTAACCGGCATAGCTCACCATCGAGGTCACCTCATCCCGATAGGGGTAGGAATCGGTCCGATCCCTGAATGAGGAGATCCGGATATCTATCAGACCCTGATCGTAGATCCCTCCTCCGAATACGGGATCATCCAGGAGGTTTGCCACCTTCACCCTCCTGTGGACGTCCAAACCATCCTCCCCATATCCCAGGCCTGACAGCACCTGGTCCACACCTGCCATGGAATTGAGGCTCTCCGAGGCAAGTGATCTCATAACGACCTTACCTCCAAAGTGGTCTGCCAGATACGCGATATAGGAGTATGCGGCGCCGTAATCAGCGATGTTATCCTCCTGTGTCCCCTCATCCCAGGCGATGAGATCGTTCTCGGGTCTCAGCTCATAGAGGGCGATATGGCTCTGTATCGCGGGCGTATCAGGCCCCAGAGAGATCCTTACCGAAAGGTCCGCCATTCCCTCGTCCAACCACACGGCCTCGTTGGGGTCAAGGTCATAATGAAGCATGTGCTCGAACTCGTGGGCCAGTATCTCATCGATAACGGAGATATCCTGGATATCAAGGTAGAGGTCGTCCCGATGGAGCGGGCTTGCGATGAAAAAACCACCCACCCCTCCAGGTCCGTCACCCATGTCGTAGATCCTGATCTCCACCCGTGAGGGAGGGCTGACAGGGTGGAACCACTCCGTTGCATTGGGGTATATCCTCGTATCGAAGACCGTTTCCAGTGCATCCAGCCGGGACGTTGATATGGACTCTCCCTGGGCGAGGTATATCTCGCAGTAGATGCCGGTCCTTACGAGGTCCCATGTGGAGGGGGGATCATCAACCCTCGTGGGGGTCATGGGTTCGATCTCCCCCCGAAGGACCCTCGTCAGAATGGAGGAAGAGTCGATCGGCCGCTCCATTCCCAAAGCATCCATCTGCCTCTCCACATACTGGAACATCGTGCCCAGCGCCACCCCGATATCGATGCCATCATCACCGATCCCGTCGCCATCCTCAATGGCGAGAGGTGAGATCATAAGGAGAATGGAGATGATAACAACGGTCCTTTCAAACATCCGGACTTATATCGACTGATCATCTATTATAGATTGTCCGTACATTGTTAAGGTCCGATCATGCAACCTCGATCCCTTCGGGCCTCGGCCTCTTCTTGGCGCCCTTGCCCTTGACCTGGATATTGGGTAGTGGGAGCGGGGGGGGCAGCCTCACCTCCCTGCTGAGAAGGACGGCGACCGGAATACACGCCCTCATTATCGATGAGTGTATCTCCGATGCTACATCCTCCGGCATGTTGCCCGTCTCGGACCACGATTCATATAGAGATTTTGCCTCGCCGGTGAATGTGAGCTTACCTTCGATGGCCACATTCCCAAGGCCCTGATAGGTGGCCTGATATCTGAAATCGATCCTTGCCTCTTCAGGCGTCACAAGGGAGATCAAGGTAACAGATGAGTTGTTGTCTATCCTCAGATTGACCTTCTTCCCGGGGCTCCCACCCCTCTTGGCCTCCACACTATTTATCTCGGTCTTTGTTATCGGCATTGTCCATCACCCTCTGGGGCATCTATGGCCTCGTAAGGTCGTTTTGTTATTTTCCCTTTTCCGATAGAGAGCCGCCGATCCCGATGGCACAGATATCGATAAGCGGACACTCCTTGCAGATTGGTCTTGAGAGGCAGCACTCCTTGCACAGAAGTACGATGAGGGCGTGTAGTCGGTTGTAGAGGCCGGCATCTCCCCTCAGCCGTTCCATGAGGTGGCCCTGCAATGTGTTGTAATCGATCTTTTCTTTTCCGGAAAGAGCATCCCAATATCGAGGCGAGAGCCTGGAGAGAACCCTTCTCGTGTATGCATCGATCACAAGGACAGGCATACCCAGGCCGTAGCAGAGGATCGAATCCGCGGTCTCCTCCCCGATGCCCTTCACATCGAGTAGAAGGGCCCTGATCTCCCATGGATCTCTGTGGGAGAGGCGCTCGATATCTCCATCCGCATGCTCGATGGTCCAGGAAGAGAGGTTCTTCAGATACCCGGTTTTCTGGTTGTGGTAGCCCGTGGACCGGATGATATCCGAGAGGGCCTCGTCGGAACATGACAGCAGGTTACAGGGGTTCAACAGGTCCCTTTTCCCGAGTTCTTTTACCGCCTTTTCAACGTTCGACCAGCTGGTGTTCTGTGTTAGAACTGCGCCCACGGCGATCTCAAATGGCGTATCTCCCGGCCACCAATCCGGATCCCCGTACCTGCGCCTCAGCCGGACATAGATATCCAATAGATACGATGTGGGATACCCGTTCATGAGCATGTAACACCGTGTTTGGATTTACCCATTTTGCATCCTTATCCCGTACATAGTGCAGGAAATTACTATTAGGCCGGAGATGGTTCTTCCCCCATGGTAAGGCCAAGGGCCAGGCAGAACACACCATTGATGGACATGGGTTGGAGATACCTGATCATCGACGGATATGTTGATGAACCGGCAGCATTGGGCGTTCCACCCTACATCTCTCCACATGCCAGAAGCCTTGCCGGAGGATTGTCCGCAGGTGGAGCAAAGGAGAAGGAGATAGGCTATATCACGGTCGATGGCTGGAGGGGGCTCAGAGGGGCGGGCAAGGTTATTGCCTCATTACCCCACCTTGAAGCGGTTATCTGTATCAAGGGATGTATCGTTCCGGGTAAGTATCTTCGGGGCGAGCCGATCTCTGAAAGGGAGCTGAAGGAGATGTCCCTATCCCTGACCAACATCCCTCTCATCGTATGCGGCCCCGCATCCTCCGGCCTCTCCATTGACGGGATACAGGCGGTCGAAGGTGATCCGGGCGTGCTCGGGAACGCTATCTCGGCTGAAGGGTCCCTCCGTTCGAGGAACGCAACGGTCGAGGAGTGGAACACACATCTGATAGATGGTGCTTTCATCGTACGGAAGCACCCGGACTTCCCATCTCCCCTGATAGTGGAGCTGGAGACGGCAAGAGGTTGCGTGAGGTATATCTCCGGAGGATGTTCTTTCTGCAGTGAGCCGGGAAAGGGCCCGATCATGTTCAGGGAACCACAGCAGATAAAGAACGAGGTGCTGAGGCTTTCCTCTATGGGGGTGGAGAACATCCGGATCGGCGGCCAATCGGACCTGATATCCTACATGTCGTCCGATGCGGGCAGGGACGAGTGCCCAAGGCCGGATCCGCACTCGCTCTCGGAGATGATGATCGGGGTCAGGGAAGCACTATACAAAGGACGGGGGGTGGGATCGGCGCTTGGACGGGGCCTGCGAAAGGGGATCGACTGCGGGATCATCCACACCGATAACGCCAACCCGGCGATAATATCAACACATCCGGAAGAGTCGGAAAAGGTCCTCATATCAATTGTGGAGAACACCACTCCGGGCACCGTTCTCGCACTGGGACTGGAATCATCGGACCCGGTTGTAAAGCAACGAAATAACCTGAACTCCACACCTGAAGAGGCCCTCTTCGCCATCGAACTGATGAACAGGATAGGGGGAAAGAGGGGGGAGAACGGACTTCCGCACCTTCTCCCGGGGCTCAACTTCCTGGGGGGCCTCCCGGGCCAGACCCCGGATAGCTTTCACCTTGACCTGGAGCTGTTGAAGGTAATATACGATCGAGGCCTGATGCTCAGAAGGATCAATATCCGGGCCGCGATATATCCACGGGCGAACGGTGGATATCACACGAGCTGGAAGGATGGAAAACTAAGGGGCGCTTTCAATAGGTTCAAGAGGGAGGTAAGGGAAAAATGGGACATTCCATTCATGAAAAGGCTCCTTCCGATCGGGACCATAATGAAGGGGATTTTCATGGAGACATCGGCCGGAAGGACCTCGTTCGGGAGACAGATAGGGAGCTATCCCCTCCTTGTCGGCGTACCCCATACGGTGGAGGAGGGGTCGTTCGTCGATGTGATAATGACTGATATGGGGGCCAGGTCCGTCACGGGCATAACTGTCCCGATCAGGATATGTAGCATGTCGCTTGGCGACCTGCAGGCCGTTCCCGGGATCGGGAGGAAGAGGGCGGCATCCATCGTCAGGAGCCGCCCTGGAACGATCGACGAACTGATCGATCGCATTCCGGACCTGGCCTGGCTGAGAGAGCATATAATACTCGAGGATCGTTAACAATACGATAATTGGTGATCTTCGGAACCAGATCGGGCCGATATTTCATCACATATGAGGAATAATATTTTAAGGGGCCTCCACATAAGTATCCGTACGAATACGGTGTTTATGATGAAGGCTTACCACATCTCGATCGCCATGATCGCTCTGCTCTTGACATTGACCGGCCTCCCGGCCCTTTCCCTGGAACCTGATACGAGGGGAGATTATCCACAGAACCATGAGATCCAGGATTACGAGCCCTCGGCCGACGAACAGTGGGACCTTGACATCGCACAGGACGATTCAGGAAGGTTCTATGCGGTCTGGACGGATAACAGGGACCGTCTGAACGAGGTGAGGTTCTCCAAATCCATGGATGGAAGCTCCTGGGGCGACGGTCAGATGAACAACAACGACCTCGTCCTCAATGACAAGGGTGATACCCTTCCCTCCAACCCTCATCCCACCATCGCAGCGGTTGGGAATAATGTCCATTGCGTGTGGTTGGACATGTTCGGGGGCGATAGACATCTGAGGATAATATCCTCCAATAACACGGGTTCCTCCTGGTCCAATAGCAAGGCCATCGAAAATGGATATGGGGACATAACGGAGCCTTACCTGAGGACGACCCCACAGGGAACGCTCTGCATTGTTTACGTGGAGGAGCGGGAGAGGATGGCCGGAGGGGGCAGGCAGAAGGATATCATGTTCATGACCTCGAGTGACGGCGGAGGGAACTTCACGGAACCGATAAGGTTGAACACGGATCCCACCGATGAGGACCAGCTTCACCCCAGGCTATCCATCTCCGATGAAGGGGTGATAGGGGTCGTCTGGCAGGACCTCAGGAATGGCAATACGATCACCAACGAGAACAGCGACATCTATTTCACCTACTCCGTAAACCAGGGCGCCTCATTCTCCACGGACGTTAAGGCCTCGGTTGAGGAAGAGGAGCTCAAACAGGAGAACCCTGACATCGTCTTCTCAGGGGAGGGAGACTGCATGATCGCCTGGGAGGAGAACGGAGATCGGGGTTGGAGGATCAAGTACACCATCGGATGGCTTTCCGAGGATTCCTGGAACGGGACCTTCGGTGAAGCATGGAGGGGCACTGAGGAGAATTTATCCATCGTTAAACAGTCGATGCCCAGGATAGGATATGTCGATGGAGCTTTCGCCCTTGCCTGGACAGAACTCGACACGAGGAACTTCCACCTGATCAGGGAAGGGTACATATCCCGAGGCGGCGATATCACGGGCCAGAACCATATAATCGATAACACCATCTCACTTGGTAATTTCACGTATGACCTGGACATCCCCATTGCGGAGATGTACAAATACACCAATTCAGTACACGGATACGGGGACAGGGCTCAGGTATTCTGGATAGATCATAGGACCGATCCCAACCCTGGAAACCTGATCGCCGAGGATGGAGATCCGTATACGGCAACAGCCAATACCGCCCAGGGTTATCCCCTATCCCCGCTGAAGCCCGAGTTGAGGGTCGTCAGAAAGACCTGGGATACGATAACGCTGGATTGGCCCATTTCCCACGATATCGAGTTCGAGGGTTACTACCTCGCCTACTCCAAGGGGGAGATGCCGATACTGGACCGATATGTTAACGACCACTTCTCCAAGGATAGGTTCGAGAACGGATACAGGATCACCGGCCTTGATCCGAATAGTGAATACACCATCAGGATGATGACCGGTGATGGGTTCGGCCACAGGTCCTTCTCCTCGCCGATCAATATCACCACCGGAAGGAACTCACCACCGGTCATCCACTTCCTTGAGCCTGATGGAAATAACGATGAGGCGGATACCTTCTTCACCATACGGTGGACCTGTTCGGATAACGAGGAGAATGCCAATGTTACGATCTCCTACGATGAGGACACGGACCCCAGGGGACAGGTGGTTCTGTACGAAGGTCATTCCGATGACAACGGAGGTTACGGGGAGATCCTCTGGAACACATCCGGCCTTGAAAACGGCGCCTACGTCGTCAATGCAACGATCTGGGACATGGTAAGCAGACCCATCACGGTTTACTCCTATGCGATCATCGTTACCCACCCTCAACAGTTCATCCACCATCCCAAGGTGGTCAGCGCCTACGTGAGTGACGGGGGAAAGGAGACCGCTTTCGTGGATACCACCGTTATCGTGAACTTCGACAAGAACATCTCCATTGCCAGCGTGGATCAGGATTCTTTCTATCTCCTGGACGGATCACAGATGAAGGTGATCGGAGCGATCTCCCAGATAGGGGCCGGCAGCATAGAGTTCGTTCCGGACAGGTACCTGAAATTCAATATGGACCACACGCTGTACATGACTCCGGCAGTAACCGACATGGAGGGCAATGGACTGGACGGCATGGGGATCGGTAGGGAGAGCAGCTACAGCTTCTCGTTCAGGACCAGGGCGGATACACAGGCCCCGATCGTGAGGGAGAGATCCCCGGAATCAGGGGGCGCTCCACTCTGGACCGATATTTCGGTCAGGTTCGACCTCCCCATGGATGAGACATCGATCGATGAACAGACGTTGATCCTGAGAAAGATAGGTGGAGATCCCATCTCCCTTGAGGTCTCGTACGATCCCGCAACATTCACAATTGCGGGCACTCTCAACGCCCCGCTCAAGGAGATGACAACCTATAACGTATGGCTGAGCAGATCGATAACATCCTTCAGATCCGTCCCATTGGGATGGGCCATCTCATGGAATTTTACCACAGGCACGCCGAACCTGAACATAGATACCGATGGGGATGGTACCCCTGACGACCTCGATCCGTTCCCAGGAGACGCTTCAGAGAGCTCCGACCTGGACGGGGACGGGATAGGGGATAACAGGGATCTCGACGACGACGGGGACGGGATGGATGACATATGGGAGGATAAGCACGGCCTGGACCCCAGGGATCCCAGGGATGCGGGCCTCGATCCCGACGGGGACGGAAAGACAAACCTTGAAGAGTATATCGCCCATACCGACCCGAATGAGAAGAAGAGCGAGATGGACCCCATCGTGGCCTGGGCGATCGTGGGCATCGTGGCCTCAACCATCATCGTTGGAGCGATAGCATACGGGTTGGTCCAGAGGAGGAAGTTCGAGGAGAAACAGTCCAGGGACTTCTTCAGGGAGGAGTGAACACACCAGACCTCCGGGACAATGATAAACAACATGGATTAATCCAGATAGAAATATATATAGAAGAACACTCCTTTTACGGCCCATTAGCCGGTGGCATGTAGGTGCTGAACGGCGCTCGGAGGAAGATAAATGAGGTACTTGATACACGGCCTGGTCGCTTTTATGATGATCGCAATGGCCGTGGTTCCCATGATCGCCGTGGAGTCCGAATCGAAGATGTACGAAAATCCAAACGCGGGAGGATACAACTGGGTGGACAGCTATGAGCCGGAGCCGAAGATCCAACCCGGGTTCATCGAGATCAAACATGATCCGAACGTCGAAGCATATAATACACCAAGTTCTTCCTCCTTATCACTTGTGAACCTCCCGTTCAATTTCGACTATTACAATGTGAAATATAGTGCGGGACATACGATATATGTAAGCACTCATGGGGCCCTCTCCTTTGTGGAGACAAGTGGGACCATATTCACCAGTTACAACCACATACCCTCTCAATCCGGACCTCGAGGGGTCCTTGCGGTCTGGTGGGGGCGGGATTATTGTTATACAAGAGACAGCAACAGGGTATATTCCCTTGAAACCGTGATCGATGACGAGAAGGTGCTGATAATCGAGTGGAATACGCAGCAGGGCGGGACATTCGAGGTGATACTCTACGAACACGGCATGATCCGATACGAATATCTCAGCCTTCCCTCCTGGTCATGGTATACGGGAACAATAGGGATAGAGAGCAGCGACGATCAGAAAGGCACCGAATACGCATATTCTTCGAGCCCCACATCATATACTCTTCCATTTGCGATCTATTTCACAAGTGAGGAGATAGAGATCCTCGGCATGGAGATGTACGATGCGAACATGGTGAGCCTTCAGGATGGGGACCGCATAGTCTATGCTGGCTCCCAGACATACACCGTTCGGGCCCAGATAACGCACACGTCCGGCAAGAACTCCATACTCGGGGCGATACTCACCATGGCCCCGCATGGGGAGAAGATCGTGATGAGGTGGTACAGGGCGAACAGCACATGGGTTACCCTGGAAGGGTTCAACAAATGCAGGCTCATTCCCGAGGAGTGCGAGGCCGTCGCGGTCTCCAATACCGGATATACCATAGATTTCAAGATAGATTTCGACATAAATTACCCCATGGATAAGGACGATCCATACCGAAACATCTCCGTCAAAGCACTTGGGAAATCCGCCATCCCGAAGGAGTACGAGGCCGAGGATGTATATGTCATCGGAGCCGAGCTCTTCTTCGACGATGACCTTGTGGTCTTCAACTCCAGGCATCGGATCCTTGAGGATAACAGCTATATCTCCGGCGAGGAGATGGTCAATTTCTACGGCCCCAAGATCATCTATCTGGATCCGCTGAACGGAAGGCGGTCCAATGTGCAGCCTCCTCCCAGCCTATCATGGTTCGATATAACGGAGACCACGACTGGAACGAAGGTGGCCAGGATCCAGAGCGGTGATGTTCTCAACATCTTCTGGAAGACCCTGAATTACAATTCCATAATGCGCTTCAAGTTCAATATCAACGGCACCAATATCCCGAAGGATAATATTCTGCAGGTCTATGATGATGATATCTATCTGCCCTTCTATTTCAAGCTTCAGGTCGACGTGAACCCCCCGGGAAAACCCACAACCGACAATATATTCATCTACGCCGATAACACGACCTCGGACCCGACCGATGTT
>CBDVER010000005.1:0-15656 GCA_965373055.1 uncultured Thermoplasmata archaeon | reverse complement strand
TCATCGAGGACGGGACATTCTTTCAGACGAGGAGTGGTTCGATATGAGGAATCAATAGGGCCGATATTCGACACGGTCAGATATGTGAATCAACATCAGCTGTATTATTGCGGAATATATCCCGATACAATGGGATCATCATGTCTATTATCTCCAAAAGGATAATAAATAGCTTCACACTGGCCCTGATGGATCGGGTATATTGGAGTGAACCAGGCGACACGTTAACGGGCATGACTATTTTTCATTACATTTTTGGTGAGTTAGGATGTTCAACACCACGGTATTTCGCAACCTCGATGACACCTATAAAAGGGCACCTGTCCTGAAATTCACGGGAAAGGACAGGATCGTCATCTTCAGCGACCTCCACATGGGTGACGGGGGCAGCACCGACGATTTCCTTCAGAACTCCAACCTCTTCAAGCATGTCATGGAGAGGTACTACCTTGAGAAGGGGTTCAAGCTCATCCTCAACGGCGATGTCGAGGAGCTTCACAGATTCCTTCATACGAATATCAGGGAGAGATGGAACGACATCAATTCCCTGTTCCGGAGGTTCCAGGATGAGACCGGCGCGTACCGGATCTGGGGGAACCATGATTTCGACCTCTCATGGGCCAACATCGGATCCGGATTCCACAGGGTCTACGATTCACTGAAGCTGGACATATCAGGCAGGCAGCTTTTCATGCTTCACGGACACCAGGGATCTCCGCTTCTGGAGCGTTTTCACCACTTCAACAGGTTCGTGCTCAAGAACGTGGCTGAACCTCTGGGCATCCAGAACTTCAAGCTGGAGATCGATACCAAGGAGATAACCGCACTGGAGAGGCGAATCGCACATTTCGCCCAGAAGATAGGCATGATCACGGTCATGGGCCATACACACCGCCCCCTTTTCGGGGTTCGATCCATGATACCCGGCCTGTTCAACAGCGGCTGTGCGATCGGGCAAAGGGGCATCACCTCGATCGAGATCGAGGAGGGCAGGATGTCCGTTGTCCACTGGTTCGACAGTGTGAACTACCTGAAGAAGCTCTGGAATGTCGATCCCAACTCCCAGAGGATGGGGAGGACCGATTACCACAGGTCCATTCTCTTTACGGGCCGGCTGGACGACATCATCGGATCCAATCTATTCTCACCCCATCTTGGATGATATGGTGAAATGTTTAATGGCGTGAAAGCATATCATCGACCATGGCCGACCGAAGATCCCCCCCCCTCAAAGCATGGGCTGCGATCTCATTCGGAATGGGGACGCTGTTCATCTTCACAGGGATTATCGCAACCGTTATGTTCGGGGACTCCGCGGTTTCGAACGACCTGGGCCCCGTGGGCGGCCTCTCACTGCTCTCGGTCATCGGCGCCATGCTCTGGGTTCTGGGCCTTATCCTTCTGTTTTTGAAATTGAGAGGGTCCCGGGGGGGAAAAAGATCCGGACCCAAGCAGATCTTCCTCAGGGGCAGGAACAGATATCGATGTGGGAAATGTGGCACCTGGTTGGAGGTGAGGTACATCGATTATCATGAGCGTATAAGGTGTGGCTGCGGAGAGAAGTACGACATGTTCCAGGAGTTCGATGATGATCAAGGGGGATCCGGGAGGAAGAGGATCTAACCTAACTTTGACATATAAGTACAGCCTAACTTTGACATATGAGTACAGATGAGTGGCAAAGTTAGGCTTCTCCCAACATTGAGAGGCTTGGATCATATTAGATCTGTCAATATTGGGATACGGATGAGTGTCAAAGTGAGGTCTCTCCCAACATTGACTTCCCTCAGATCATATTCGATCTGTCAAAATTGGGATCTAATCATCCCATCGTATCCCATCCTCCTGGGCATCATCCTCGATCTCAACCCTGGAGGGGGGTTGGGGTCCTCTGCCGTCATCATCCATGTCAAGGGACACCTTGGATGGGGGGGGCGGCACGGTAACTTCATCGATCCCTTCATCTGAACCTCTCTTCCAGAATGCGATGTAGATCATGAAACCGATCATGATCACGCAGATGAGCATGATGAACCACAATAGGGCCGAATTCATCGATATTTTCGATGAGGTATCCTCCTGCTGGCCCTCCACATTCGATAGGGCCTCCTCCAGATCGGCGAGGGTCTCAAGATCGTACCCTATCTCCGAGATCTCCAGGGTCATGACATCAAGTTCATCCATGGTCGCCATGATCGAGGAGATGTTCTCCAGCCTTTCCGAGACGGTGAGGTCCAGTAGGTCCAACTTGGATCCAAGGTCCGAGATGAGCTCCATCAGCGTGGTATCATTTTCGCCAAGGCCCGCGGCCATCATGTCCAACCTCTCCGATAGGAGCGCAAGGGAGGCCGAATCGATCTCCTCTACCAGTACCTCCAGCACGTCGATCTCGCCGGCCAGGTTGCCCTCCATCCCCTCCAGATGAACGATCATGTCGCCGAGTCCGTCCACCACATCCGCCCTCATGGTCGAGATCTCCGCTTCGAGGCCGGAGATCTCCTGGTGCAGGGACCTGTTTGCGCTTTCGACCAGGATATGGAGTGAGAGAATGTCCGCTGTCAGGTCGAACTCAAGATCATCGATCCTTTCCTTCAAGGAAACGTCCAGATCGGCGATATCACCTATGATCTCCTGCATCGTGATGTCGATCTGGCCCCCGATCGCGGCCATTGATAATCCAAGTGTGGTGACGTTGAGGTCCATTCTCGAGATGAGGGAGGATAGGGCCTGGAGATCGGCGGAAAGCCCTGCATCCAGATCCTCCACATCCTGGTCCAACGTGGAGAGCATGAGGAGCAGTGTAGCGATATCTACCTCGATGGATGTGTTGAATTCCTGGAAATCGGCGATATGGGAGAGCATATCCGTTCTGATGAGGTCGAGCCTGTCCCGCAGGGTGTTGTTCACCCCCTCAAGGTTCGATATGACCGTTCCAAGGTCATCCACTATCCCCTCGAGGGATAGCGTGATCGAGCCGTTCAGGAATGCCAGGTCATTGTTGTTGTCCCCCACGATGTTTCGAATAGAGGTCAGGTTCGTGGTGATCCCCGAAAGAACAGCACTATCCACCACGGTGATATTGGACCACTCCGTGTTCATCAGCGAGATGATAGTTGTTATGTTGATCTCAAGTGCATCCCTGAACTCGGAGAGCCTCTGATCGTGGGAAGATAGGTCGGCCGCAAGCTGAGACAGCTCCTGGTGAAGCGTGTTGTTGACCCCATCAAGATCAATCCCAAGATCGGATACCATATCCCTCAACCACATCACCAGGTTTTGGATCGTATTCAGGTCCAAATCAAAGCTTGTGTTCATGTAATTGATATTGTTATTGTTCTCAATGACCAGGGCCATCATATCATCCAGTTTCAGGGAGACCGTCCCGTTCAGACCGGTGATGTTCGCCTCGATCTTCTCCACGAGATAGAGCAGAAGATCTAGCTTGTAGTCGAAAGAGGAGTTCATGAACCGGAGGTGGTTGTTGTTCTCACCAAGAAGCAATATGATCTCGGCATGATCCTGATCGACATCATTGCGGAGTGCGATCAGGTTCACAATGATCTGCTGAAGATACAACGAGGAGGTGGAGTTCATGTAACTCACGATGTTCCAGACATCGTTCAGCGTGGGGAAGAGCGTTCTGTTGGTGTAGTCCACCTTGTTCCAGATGTCGTTCATAACGGGGAATAGTGTGGAGTTCATGTAGTCGATATCCGCCTGAAGGTCAGCAAGTGGGCCAAGGATGTCACGGTCATACATATCACCGATGTTGTCGGCGTCCGAATCCATATCATTCATGACCTCAACAGCTCCTGAATGGGATGATTCCAGTTCCGGATGGCTTTTGGAGGTGATGAAATACCTGTAATATCGATATAATATCACATCGGTGTCCTCGAATGAAAAGGTGGTGGAGTTCACCCCGGCATGGAGTGAATATCCCTCTCCGTCGGTGGATCGATAGATATTGAACCCGGTGAGATCCTTCCAGTAACCGCTCACATTCCACTCCAGGGCCAGGCTGCCTCCGTCAACGGAGAGTTCACATGTGACCTCATGCGGGGCGGGTGGACGGGTCTCGTAGAATATCAGGTAGGTCTGACCTGCAGAGGAACCTCCATCATCATCACCCCAGGCGCCGATCAGAATGTCATCGAAACCGTCACCATTGACATCACCGCTGATCGAGAACGAGGACCCGGAATAATCGGAGGCCACTTCACCCCAGAAGGAGGCGTCGGCAACCCTCAGACTTGTATCCATGCTCCATCCTGACGCTTTTCCCAGGACAAGGTATGTCTGGCCAGAGTTCGATCCGCCATCCTCATCCCTACTTGCACCAATTAGAATATCGTCAAATCCGTCCCCGTTCACATCACCGGAGCATGACAGCGCAACACCTGCTCTATCACTTGAATCCTCACCCCAGAACGATGCGTCGGCATCGGAAAGGCTCGTATCCATGTTCCAGGGGGACACCCTGCCCAATATCAGGTAGGTCTGGCCGGCATCGCTTCCAGCGTCATCGTCCCCATAGGCGCCGATGAGGATGTCGCTGTAACCATCGCCATTCACATCACCGGATCCAGAGACCATCCATCCGGAATAATCATTGGGATCCTCACCCCAGAATGAGGCGTCGGCAGATGATAGATCCGTGTCCATGCTCCATCCTGTGGACCTTCCGAAGATCAGGTAGGTCTGCCCTGATGCGAAACCCCCGCCATCCTCGTCACCATAAGCTCCTATCAGGATATCGTCAAATCCATCGCCGTTGACATCACCCGCACCTGACACCGAATGTCCGGAATGATCATCCGCGTCCTCGCCCCGGAACGATGCGTCGGACAAGGATAGATCGGTGTCCATGCTCCATCCGCTGGCCTTACCCAATATCAGGTAGGTCTGACCCGCATTTGAACCTCCATCATCATCTCCCATTGCCCCTATGAGAATGTCATCGAAACCATCGCCGTTAACATCGCCCGTACCTGACACCGAATATCCTGAATGATCATCCGCGTCCTCGCCCCAGAACGATGCGTCGGACGAGGATAGATCGGTGTCCATACTCCATCCGCTGGCCTTACCCAATATCAGATAGGTCTGACCTGCAGAAGAGCCTCCATCATCATCTCCGTAAGCGCCTATGAGAATATCGTCGTAACCATCTCCATTGACATCGCCTGCCCCTGCCACCTTGAATCCGGAATAATCTCCCGCATCCTCACCCCAGAAAGACGCATCCGCATTGGATAGGTCCGAATCGATGGACCATCCATCCGAACCTCCCAGGACCAGGTAGGTCTGACCAGCGCTCGCTCCCCCGTCCTCGTCCAGGTAAGCTCCGATAAGGAGATCATCGAAGCCGTCACCGTTCACATCACCTGCTCCGCTCACTGCAGATCCTGCGTTATCATCACTGTCCTCACCCCAGAATGACGCATGGGCATCCTTCAGGTCGAAATCCATTCTTATCCCCGCACCGGTAGAATCCAATGGGATCCAATAAAAAGCCCCAAGAACGATAGTTGCCGCCAACACTATTGAAACTACGGACCTATTTCTCATAACGACTAGCCCCCCGGCTGATGAAAGACGATATTGGGCGGCGGGATATAATATCTTATCTGGTTTTATACGGAGGATCGGGGCCCTATTAAAGGTGGTATCCTCGATCATCGGAGGTTATAAACTACCTTTTTCCGCCTCAATTGCCAATATGGATATGGTCCAGTAGGTCCGAGGCCATCATCGAATATCCCTTCTCATCGAACACCTCCTCACCCACCCTGCCGAGGATAAAGGCACCCAAACATGCGGCGTCGAATGTGGTCATCCCCCTCCCCATCAGTCCCGCGCAGATGCCCGCGAGGACATCACCTGTCCCGCCAACCGTCATGGCAGCGGACCCGGTGGTATTGTACCTGCGGCTGACCTGCTTCCTATCCACCTCGAAGGATACATGTTCGCCCAGGGAATGGGGTCCAGGGGCCACGATAAGGTCCACAGGGCCCTTCAAAAGCGTCACAACACCGGACGTAAGGGAGAGGCGGGAGGCCTCCTTAACAAGTTCTTTCCTGACCTTTCCGCCCCTTTTCCCCAGGTTCAGATAGGGGTTCTTGAACACCTCATCGCCGTGGGAGAGGCCGCAAGAGGACAGAAGCTTTCTCAGTTCGCCTCTGTGGGGGGTAACGAGGAACGGCCCCGCGAGGGTTGAGAGCTTCTTTTTCCATCTCCACCCCTGGGAAAGCGAATTCAATCCATCCGCATCGATCACGCATCTCTTCACCTGCTTGATCGAATGGGAGATAACCTCGTTGATCAGCTCCACGGTCGAGCCGCTGGTGCCCGCCCCCGGCCCGACAAGGACGATGTCGGCCCACTCTATTATCGGTTTCAGCTGGCCTATCACCTCGGGCCCCAGAACGAACGGGTCATTTGTGTTCAATCTATCCACGATCAGGTCGGGAGAATAGGAGGAGACCACGTCGAAAAGCCCCTTCGGGATGGCCACCCTCACGAGGTCCACACCTCCCCTGAGCGCCCCCATTGCCGCCAGGGAAGGGGCGCCGACAAATGGCCCCCCTCCGACCACCAGGACCCTGCCGCCGTCGCCCTTCCTGGAATCCGGATCGCCACGGGGAAATCGGTTCAGATCACCCGGACCCACGTGTGTTGACGCCTCCTTTGGTATCCCAATATCGACGGTGATGATCTCCCCGCACCTGGGATCGGGAAGGCCTTTCAGGACCATCGTCTCCTTCATATCGTGGAAAGTGATCGTAAAGGCGGCATTCACACAACCCTTGTATCCCAACCCCGTGGGGCTGTCCACCGCCACAACCCTCTTCTTCTCGGGAAAAAGTGAGAGCACCGAGGCGTAGATCCCCCTGGGCGCTCCTACGGCCCCTGCACCAAGCATGCAGTCGACCACAACGTCCGAGTTCTCGAAAAGGGAGGACAGGCCGCTCATCTCTATCCCCCTGCCCAGGACAAGTATTCCCACATCCTTGGGAAGCGATGAGAAGGCCCCCCTGGATAGGTCGCTCCTGATGCTCTTCGGCGGCTTCAACAGGAGTACCCGTGTTAGGATGCCGCTTTCGGACAGATGCCTTGCGGCGACGAAGCCGTCACCACCGTTGTTGCCCGTCCCGCAGACGAGTGTGATGGACCCGCAGTCCGGATATAGATCTATGATATTCTCGGCAACGCCCCTGCCCGCGGCCTCCATCAACCCCTCGACCTTCACCCCATGCCATGAGCTGTTCTCATCCAGTACCGCAACCTCTGATGGGTGTATCATCGATAATCACTCCAATATGGTGGCATCCACCACCTCAACGGTTTCGATCTTCATGGTCTGTACGGCCTCATCCTCACCCAGAAGCTGTGCGGCCAGTTTATCCGCCTCATCAAGTACCCCCTCGTTCGGAGGGGGCCTCACAGGCCTCGCCTTCCTTACCGGGTCTGCCGTGATGGAAACGGCCCTGAACGACTCCTCTTTTTGACCCTCTGACGGAGGCGTCCGGCTCTGACGCTTGAACTTCCTGGTGTACAGGATATAGCCACCTATGCCGAGTCCGACAACAGCAATACCTATCAGGGCCCATTTCAGATATGCCATCATATCCACGGAATCCTCCTCAACGGGCCTGACCTTGACCAGTACATCGCCTGTCACCGTCGATCCGTCCACCACATCCACCGAGATGGTGACCTTGAGTATATCCTCTTCCGACACACCCCCCAGCTTGAGCGAACATCTCACGTCGCTGCTCTGACCGTTCTCCAGATCAAAACCGATCTGGGTGCGGTTGATGGCCAGCTTATCATCCAGGATAAAAGTGATGGTGCCTGACTCACCCACATTTCCCCGGTTCGACACCGTGAAATTGAGGTCGATCGTGTCTCCGGACCTGCCGGAGATCGTATTGCTCTCGGGTTCCACCGACACATCCCGGACCTTCTCCAGATCTACGGTCAGGTCCAGCGTCTCCTCCAGACCGGCCCCCATGTACGCGACAACCTCGATAGAGTAGCCCTCATCCTTCCACGCATCTCCCTGCCTGGGGCTCACGCGAAGGACCCGATCCTCCCTCTCACCCCCACCGATCTCGAAAGGGGCCTCATCCAGCTCAAGCCCCCATCCATCCGGACCATCGGCCAGCAGCTCTACGGTCCGGCCCTCAAGGGTGGGATTATAGATCGTGAGATAGTAGGAGACCTGCTGGTATGATACCGGGAACCCGTAGCCGGACCGGCCGGCCGTCTCGGCTCCGGTTCCCTCTGACAGGGAGAAGAAGGGATATGAATCATCAACCACCAGCATCTCGATAGATAGGGACCTCACCTCGCTCTCCCCCACCTGTTTGCAGTTCACCTTGAACGGGTATCTCCCGCCACTATCGGATGAGGGCACGTCGATATCGAGGTATATCATTACGGATGAGGACCCCTCAAGAACAACCTCATATCTGGTCCCGCTGATCCCTCCCCCGGACGCCTGAAAGCCAGATGACCATCCGGAGGGAAGGCCAACCAGCCACAGCTCGAAAGACTCGGTATCGTTCATCAGATTCGCCAGCTCTATTGTGAAATTCGCGCTCATACCGGAGAATAGGGCTTTCTCGGATGGGCCTTTCATCGATATGCCGAAGGTCGCCTCTTCAAGGACCTCTATCATGCCTTTAGAGGAGTAGGTCCTGTCCGCATTACGGGACCTCGCCTCCAGGGTGACCTCCTCCATATGTCCCGAGGAGGCCGAGAACGGGACATCCACTATGAACTCCACGGACTCCGTATCACCAGGATCGATATCGACGGGATCGGGTGTTACGATGTTCCAGCCCGAAGATGTGGAACCGGAGAACGAGACGCGATCTGCAGAGCTCCCCCCGTTTAAAACGTTCATGCTGAAAACGGCCTGTTCACCTGCATCAACCTCTCTTGGGTCTGGATCAGGTATGGTCAGGAACAGTCCTGGCGATACATCCAGCGTGGTGTTGAGGTAGGAGATCCTGCCAGTGTTGCTGAGGGCCCTCATGGAAATGGTATAAGTCCCCGAGGGTATCGGATCGATCTCTCGTGAGAAGTTTAAATAGGTGTACTCTTGGCCGCCGCTTGAAGAGAGGGGCCCCGATTGATTGAAGATATACGCGTCCCCTACGCCGATCATGCTGATCGATACCTCCTCCACATCGTATGCGCCAAAGAGGTCCCGGACCCTCGAATAAAAATAGACCTCCCGGGTCTCGGGGGGGCCGTTGGGAAGTATCTCTTCAAGCTCGCTGCCGTCCGCCGACTCCATCCTCATCCAGAGATCCTCCTCCGGCATCGGATCGCTCATGAAGGATAGATAGGACCCTATGCCGGAGATGGATTGATAGGAGAACTGAAATCCAGGAAGCGTCCCTCCGCCTTCAAGGGACATGACCAACCTGATCAATGACCCCTTCTCCAGGGATGTGCGGAGGATGTTCAGGGGGAGATCACCCCCTGCTATGGCGGCGCCATTGAACTCCCCCGATGCTATCAAAAGGGAGGTGTCCGATCCGCTCTCCTCGTAGAGCTCAACGGTGAGGACCAAGTCCTCGCCAAATGGATTCACACCCTCAAGGTGAAGAGGGATGCCATCAGAACCCATGGGGCCGATGTCCATATCTCCGGTCAGCGGGAACGTTAAAGTGTATTCCAACGACTGGCCGGCACCGAGAATACCGATCAGCTCCTTTGTCTGCTGAGGCTCGAGGGTATCCAGCCTGAGCGGATTGCTGTGCAGATACAGCCTCGTCTCAACGGCAGAGGGCCCTGCCGCACCCCCCACTTCAGAGATGAACATAAATGTTGAGATAAGGAATATCACGACGATCACAGTTGAGAATAAACCCTTTTTTACCAATCATATCGCCCCTTTTCTCTCACCGTCCGGCTCGGTCGCCTATATGCTGATATCGTGGTCCCTTGTAATTATGATTTTCCTTGTATCCACAATGGAAATATAAATGAAGTCACATAGACCGACCGGTCCACATGCCCGCATCGGGCGTATCACGGAGTGTTTCAGATGAACACAAGACGGATAGAGCACCACCCGATCCTTGAAGCGCCGATCCGAAAGGAGGTCACCTTCGATTGGAACGGGGCCGTCATGAAAGGATATGCAGGTGAGATGCTCTCCTCCGCCCTAATCTCCAATGGCGTGGACATATTCGGACATCATCCAAAGGATAACAGCCCCCAGGGGATCTTCTGCGCCAATGGACAATGTGCCCAATGCCTTGTCATATGTAATGGGAGGCCGGTCAAATCCTGCATGACCCCCCTGGTTGAGGGGATGGATGTCGGGAGCGTTGAAGGATTGCCAGGAGCCCCTGCCGAAGATGCACAGGTCGATACGCACGACATCCCCGTGATCGATGTGGACGTACTGGTGATCGGAGGGGGGCCGGCAGGCCTCTCCGCCTCGCTGGAGCTGGGGAAGCGGGGCGTCTCCACCCTTTTGATAGACGACAAGGAGAGGCTTGGGGGAAAGCTGGTGCTGCAGACGCACAAGTTCTTCGGATCGGTGAAGGATTCCTTTGCGGGGACCAGGGGATATCAGATAGGGGAGATCCTTGCGGATGAACTGAAGGGACATGAAAGCGTGGAGGTCTGGACCGGGACGACCGCAGTGGGTGTTTTCTCCGATGGTCTGGTGGGCCTGATGAAAGGAGACCAGTACCACCTCATCAGGCCCAGAAAGCTCCTTGTCGCCGCGGGGGCCAGGGAGAGGATGCTGTCGTTCCCGGGCAACACACTTCCCGGCGTCTACGGCGCAGGTGCTTTCCAGACCCTTGTGAACAGGGACCTGGTCAGGTGCTCGGAGCGTATCCTGATCATAGGCGGGGGGAACGTTGGCCTTATCGCGGGATATCACGCCATCCAGGCTGGGATCGAGGTGGTCGGCCTGGTGGAGGCGCTTCCCCGGGTGGGTGGATACAAGGTCCATGCTGATAAGCTCATGAGGCTCGGTGTTCCCATATGGACCAGGCATACCGTTGTCGAGGCCCACGGGGACGAGAGGGTCGGATCGGTGACCATTGCCCAACTTGATGACAGCTGGAAGGTCATAAAGGGTACCGAGAGGAGGTTCGAGGTGGATACCGTTCTGATCGCTGTGGGACTTGCGGAGGTGGATGAGTTCTTCCACAAGGCCAGGGAGTTCAACATCGATGTTTTCTCCGCCGGGGATTCACAGGAGATCGCGGAGGCGTCGGCCGCAATGTTCTCCGGTAGGATAGAGGGGTTGAGGATAGCGGGGTCCCTCGGCCTTGAAGTCGGAGAGATACCAAAGGAATGGAACGAGAAGATGGAGGTGCTCAGGTCCAGGCCGGGGCCCACCAGAAAGATAGAGGCCCCCGGCGATGAGGAGGGGGTAATGCCCATTATCCACTGCGATCAGGAGATCCCGTGTAATCCATGCTCCTCCGTCTGCCCCAGAGGGTCGATCAACATGGAGGGAGGAACGATAACCGGCCTTCCATGGTTCGACAGGGAAAAGGGGTGTATCGGCTGCCTGAGCTGTGTGGGCGTCTGCCCCGGCCTCGCGATCACGCTTGTGGACTACAGGGATGACCCGGATAGGCCTACCGTGACTATTCCCTACGAGGTGAGGAGGGACGAGGTCGAGGTGGGGAAGGAGGTGCCTGTTCTCGATGAGGAGGGGCGGCTGCTCGGGCGTTACAGGGTGGAGAAGGTCGTATCCAACCCCCGGTTCCCCGGGACGCTTATGGTGCAGTTGAAGATGGAGAGGGAGGTCGCAAAGAGAGCTGCCGGGGTCTGGGTTCAGGAGACGGCGAGGGACCCAAGCGAGCTGTACGAGAAGGAGCCCCTTCCTGATGAGGCGATGATATGCAGGTGCGAGAGGATCACGGCCGGGGAGATAAGGAAGGCCATCAGAGGGGGGATAAAGGACATGAACCACCTCAAGGCCGTTACCAGGGCAGGCATGGGCTCATGTGGGTCCAAGACGTGCAGGCCGATGATACAGAGGATCTTCAGGGAGGAGGGGATAGACCTCGATGAGGTCACGGATCGGACCGATCGACCTCTGTTCGTGGAGGTCCCGCTGGGAGCGTTCGCGGGAGTCAGGGGTGATGGCGGTGAGTGAATACGACGTGATCATCGTCGGTGCGGGGTCGATCGGCGCTCCAACGGCCGTCTCCCTGGCCGAGGCGGGCATCAAAACCCTGGTCGTTGACAGACGGCCGTCCCCCGGCCAGGGGGAGAACAAACACGCCATCGGAGGCATCAGGGCGACGCACTCCGACCCTGCGAAGATAATGACCTGCAGGCGCTCGATAGATATCTTCTCATCATGGGAGAAGAGATATGGGGATGATATCGAATGGACCGCCGGGGGCTACACCTTTCCCGCCTATCGAAAGGAGGAGGAGTCCGCCCTGAGGTCCATCCTGCCGATACAGAAGGAGTTCGGCCTCAACATCGATTTTGTGGGGCCGGAGAGGATGGCCGAGATCATCCCGGGGATAGACCAACATGACCTGAAAGGGGGGACGTTCTCCCCGGATGACGGCTCCGCCTCACCCCTGCTGGCCATCAGCGCCTTCTACGAAGAGGCGGTGAGATCGGACTGTCAGTTCAACTTCAACGAGAGGGTCAACAGGATCCTCACGGAAAAAGGTGAGGTCACAGGTGTCAAAACGGATAAAGGAGAATACAGGGCGCCAGTGGTCATTGATGCGGCGGGGCCTTACTCCAGGGAGCTGTGCTCCACTGTGGGAGTGGATATACCTGTCAGGCCGGACTCCCACGAGGGGGCCATCACTGAACCGGTGGAGAGGTTCTTCTCGCCGATGGTGGTGGACCTGCGCCCCGGGCCGGGATCGAAGAACTTCTATTTCTACCAGAACCTCAAGGGACAGGTGATCTTCTGCATCACGCCGGACCCGCCCATATATGGAACGGACGGACGGGAGACCTCGACCTTTCTACCCCAGGTCGCGAAACGGCTGGTAGGGCTTCTGCCCAGGCTGAAGAACGTCCGGGTAAGAAGGGTCTGGAGGGGATTGTATCCCATGTCCCCTGACGGCTCACCGCTCGTCGGCTGGAATGAGGATGTGAAAGGGCTGCTGCATGCCACAGGCATGTGCGGCCAGGGCTTCATGATAGGGCCGGGCCTTTCCGAGGTTCTGGCCAGGATGGTCTCCCGGAAGAGCACCTCGGATGATGGGGTGATCCTTGATGGTTTCTCGCCATACCGGGAATTCAGGGGAGATGAGGCGCTCAGGTGATCATGGTTCCCGCCTTCCCCTTGAGTGCCAGATACCCTTCATGAACGGAGGAGATCACCACCCTCTCTCCACCACCTTCTATGAACTTGATCGCGGATTCTATCTTCGGCCCCATTGAACCTGCGGGAAATTGGCCCTGCTCGAGATAGGCCCTGGCCTCACTCAGTGAGAGTTTTCCTAGCTTCTTTTGGTCCCTGGACCCGTAATTGAGATATACGCCGTCTATCTCCGTCATGATCTGCAGGGTATCGGCGCCGATCTCCAGGCCGAGTATGGCGGAGGCCCTGTCCTTGTCGATAACGGCATCCATGCCCTCCAGCCTCCCATCGTCCTCAAGGAACACCGGGATGCCCCCTCCTCCCGCGGCGATCACTATTACGCCCTTCTCGACGAGTATCTTGATAACCTCATGGTTGATTATCTCAAGGGGCATGGGTGAGGGGACCACGCGCCTCCAACCCCTTCCGGGGTCCTCCTTGACGGCCCAACCGTTCTCCCTCGCCAGGTTGTTCGCCTCCTCCTTGGTGTAGAACCGCCCCACGAATTTCGTTGGGTCATCAACGGATGGGTCGTCCCGGTCCACGAGGATCTGCGTGACGATCGTCGCCACCTTCCGATCAATGCCGTTGAGATGAAGTCCATTCTGAAGTGACTGCTCTATCATATATCCCATTCCGCCCTCGGTATCCGCGTCCAGAATGCCCAGCGGCAGGTCGGGTGCCACCCCCCTGGCCAGCTCAGCCCTCAGGAGGGCGTTGCCCACCTGTGGGCCGTTACCGTGTGTGATCACTATCCTGAACCCCTCCCTTGCCATCTCTATGATGGGAGGCAGGGCTTCCCTGGTGTGCTTGAACTGGTTCGCGATGGTGTCCGGGACGCCCGGGCGGGAGATGGCATGTCCCCCGAGTGCGATGACCACCGTTCTTCTCTTCAACTGCATCTTCATGACCCCGCTTTGGAGATATAGGAAAAAGGCCGGGCATTATATAACACTAGAGGAGAGGGTCGATCCACGATACATCACTATCGACCCCTCACAGTTCAGGCACTACTATTAATACGGGGTGGCCGTAGAAACAGGTGTTGTGATCACGATGCTTGAGGATATTGATCCGGATCTGGAGGCCATAAGGCAGAAAAAGGCAAAGGAGCTTTTGGAGCTTCTGGATGGTAAGACCGCTGCAGAACAGGTAATAGACAGGCCTGTTGAGGCAAACGACAGAAACCTGTCGGACCTAATATCAAGGCACGACCTCGTCGTAGTGGATATGTGGGCGCCCTGGTGCGGGCCGTGCAAGATGATAGGGCCGATCATAGACAGATTGGCTGCGAAATACAAGGGCAAGGTTCTGTTCGCAAAGGTGAACGTGGATCAGAACCCGGTTATCTCCGGCCAGTTCGGCGTCCAGTCCATACCCACTCTGCTGATATTCAAGTCGGGCTCCCTGATCGACAGAAAGGTCGGAGCGCTTCCACAGCAGGCCCTGGAGGCCTTGATCGATAGGCTTCTTTGAACGGGTCACTCCTCCGGGAGGAGGCCGGTATCCCTGCCCACCTTGACCACCGCAAATATGACGAAGGCGGAGAGGAGCAGGGCCAGTATCAGCACCACAAATACCGCGTTGATATCAAAACCCCTTTCGGAAGGTGCTCGATCCATCCTGATCGGCTCCCCGATCACAACATCGTCCGGTTCGACATATACCTCCACCTCCACGGTCCTGAACCCATCCTTTGAGAGGTGAATGGTTTGAGTTCCATATGTTGATCGAAAGCTAAAGGTGCCATACTGTTCAGTGAAGAATACAGTTCCATCATCGAGTTCGATCTGAACATTTTGTATGGGCCTACCGCTTATGTCAACGACCTTGCCTTGATATTTGCCCACATCAATGCATTCGAAGGTCCATTTGGCACTTGCCATATCGTTACCAGCAAGGTCCTTTCCTATGACGTTGACATGATATATGATATCAGGCCTCAACGGTATAGTTGGTATGAGGTACACTGTCCTTCCGGACCATTTGATATACCCATCGACATCATTGACTGCGATCAGAACTGAATCAGCATCCATCTCCTCAGAGAACTCGAATGTGATATTGGTTCTCGTGGGTACGTCGATCCCCGTGGGACCGTAGTATCTGGCCGTGGGACGTACACGATCGATCGTGAACCTCACAGAATCGATATAAGATCTCCCCGATGCACCATATGCCTTGACACGGAAGAAATGCTCTCCTTTGCCCAGCCCAGAATATAACTTCTCTGTCTTGTCCCCAAGATACATGAAGCCTGATCCGTCCATCTCCACCGAATAGTTCACCACATTATCGCCTATCCATTCCACATATATGGAAA
>CBDVER010000004.1:0-15736 GCA_965373055.1 uncultured Thermoplasmata archaeon | reverse complement strand
CCTCAAGACCATCAGGACCTTCGTGGTAAAGGTCGAACATGACCCGCCGGAACCGATAGAGTCCATATGGACGACGATATTTGGTATCGATGTAAACGTAGAATACAACTCCTTCATCTCCGCCTTCCCGGCGATCTTCGGACTGATAATCATGTTGTACATGGGCCTGGTTCTTGTAAGCACTCTAATGCACAAGAAAGAGCAGAAGAAGAAGTTCGCCCTGCTGCAGAAGTACAGGGAGGAGGAGAAGAAAAAGAAGACCAGCGTCATCGATGATGAGGTTCTGATTGGAAGGGGTTTCATCAAGTCCTCCACCGATTATCTGGAAGCGACCGGCGCCAGCAAGGGGAAGGAAGAGTTCCTGAAGGAGCTGGAATCCAAGGCAGCAAAGCCGGCAGCAGCTCCTCCCGCTAAACCTGTGGCCGCCCCTGCCAAGCCCGCGGTGGCTCCCGCTAAACCTGTGGCCGCCCCCGCCAAGCCTGCAGTGGCTCCTGTTAAACCTGTAGCCGTCCCTGCCAAGCCTGCAGTGGCTCCTGTTAAACCTGTGGCCGCCCCTGCCAAGCCCGCGGTGGCTCCCGCTAAGCCGCCTGTGGCCGCCCCAGCCAAGCCTGCAGTGGCTCCCGCTAAACCTGTGGCCCCCGCCAAGCCTGCAGTGGCTCCCGCTAAGCCGCCTGTAGCCGCCCCAGCCAAGCCTGCAGCGGCTCCTGTCAAACCTGTGGCGGCGCCTGCACCACCTGCAGTTCCAAAACCACCAACTCCTCCCCAGGGATAGGGGAGATCAACAAGGGTGGGTGAGATCGTGGTTGGGCCGATGTTGTCTGTGATCGTTCCGACGTACAACGAGCGGGATAACATGGGCCTTTTGATCCCGCGTCTCTCCAGGGTCCTGGAATCCGAATCGATCCCCTATGAGATACTGGTGATGGACGACGATTCGCCGGATGGTACCTATGACGAGGTCCAGCGCCTCTCGGCGAAATTTCCAGGGGCGAGGTGTATCAAAAGGATGCAGGATCGCGGCCTCTCTCCAGCCGTAATGGACGGCTTCAGGGAAGCGGAGGGAGAGATCCATCTCGTGATGGATGCGGATCTCTCACACCCGATCGAGGTGGTGCCTCAGCTGTATTATGCCATTGCCCGGGATGGTGCGGATGTCGCGGTGGGTTCAAGGCATATAAAGGGAGGGGGGATCGAGGATTGGCCATTGAAGAGGAAGGTGATATCATGGGGGGCCTCGATGCTGGCCCGTCCCCTGACCTCATGTTCCGACCCCATGTCCGGTTTCTTCGCGATCAGACCCTCGGTCATCGAAGGTGCCCCCCTTCGGGCGAAGGGATACAAGATACTCCTGGAGGTCCTTGTGAAGGGAAAGTATGACAAGGTCGTGGAGGTCCCGATAACGTTCAAGGACAGGGAGGTCGGGGAGTCCAAGCTGGGAAGCGACGTGATGGTGAACTACGTTCAGCATCTGATGTGGCTCTACCTTCACCCGGGATCGGCCCCGCTGATCAAGTTCCTGGCCGTCGGGGGTTCCGGCATCGTTGTGGATATGGGCATCCTGACATTCCTCCTGGTGCTGCTTGGAGACCTGACCATATCTCTGTCAGGATTTGACGTAAAATATGTGTTCATATTCCAGGCGATATCCTTCGCTTATGCCACCACCTGGAATTTCGTATGGAATCGACACTGGACATTTGATGCAAGGGAGGCCAAACCATCTGGACAGTATGCCCGGTTCTTCATCGTGGCGACGATCGCGCTCATCATCAGGTCGGCCCTGTTCTCATTTTCAGTGAACGTTCTGGGCTTCACGGGGATGCCCAAGTACCAGATCGCCCTGTTCGTGGTGATCGTACTGGGTACGGTGATCAACTATCTGGGGTCTCGTCTCTGGGCCTTCAGGAAATGAGGCGGGGACAGGATTAAATAAGAGCCAAACGGTTTTTAGGCTGTGCCCCGACACGGAACCATCACAGCATTTCTGTACGTTCTTTTACTGATAAGCTCCCCTCTATATCTGGACACAACAAGCGGGGCACCTGAACTGGATATGGTGAGGCTGGAGATCGTGGAGGATGATCTTTCATTCGATGTTAGCTTCAATGGATCCTGCTCAAGCACCTTTCACTGCACGGCCACCCTGCTTCTGAACCTGGGGATCCTCACGGATTCCGTGGATGTGGTTCTGATCGTTGGGCCATCAGAACACATGAGCGTGGCCCTCTCCGAATACAATTTCACACTCACACCGGAGGAGCCGACAAGGGAGTTCCTCGCGGAGGTCACCCTGCTGCACGGCACCTCCTCCTCCCTGCATCCGGTCCTGACGATCGGGGGGTCTGCCATTTCTCAGCCCACGGGAACCAAAGGGGAGGTGGTGGAGGACTCGGCCAATGTGGATATCCTTCCCTTCTACGGGGCGGAGATATCATTTGTGGAAGGCTATGGGAAAGTGGATCAGGGTGGAAGCTCGACCTTCGCTCTGAACATCAGGAATACGGGTAACTCGGACGAGAAGTTCATATTTGTCCTGACCAACCAGGACGAGCTCAGGTCCAGGGGCATCACGGTATCCATGGAGGATGGGGCCATAACGTTGGCGGAGGGGGGATCGAAGGAGGTTCCTGTGAAGATAAACGCTGACCGGGATGCCAGAAGGGGAGGTGTCACTGTCTATGTTGAGGTTTACTCCGAGAACAATGGGGCGGGGTCAAGGGAGGATTCGAAGGGGATCCTCACCCTGACCGTGGAGAATTCAGGACTGGGTGCCATACTGGGCTTCTTCTCCTCTCCCGTGTATCTATGGGGGTCACTGATACTGGTTATCATCGCTCTGGGTGGTCTTGTATACGGTGGGCTGAAGTTCAGAGAGCATTTGAGGTGGAACAGGGCGGTCCGTAGGATGAAGGTCCAACCTCTGGAGAGAGATGATCCCCTGGAACCTTCCCACTAACACCATCCAGGGAATGTACTCATTCTTCGTAATTCGTCAGGCGACAGCCTGAAGAGTAGAAGAATGTACTCATTCTTCGTAATGTTGGAGGACACTTCCTACAACACAGAAGAATGTACCCATTCTTCGTAGTCTTCCAATTTACTTATTGGAAGGTAGAAGAATGTACTCATTCTTCGTAATCCGATCAGTTTACTAACTGGAGGGCTGAAGAATGTACTCATTCTTCATAGTCCGCCCAAGCTCTGCTTGTAGGGTAGAAGAATAGGTACTATTCTTCGTAATCGTCCTCGTCGTCCATCTCCTCGAACTCTGCATCGCAGTTGGGGCAGATGGATGTGCCTTCTGTGACCAGCTCTCCGCAGTTTGAGCAGATCGTCATATCCTCGAGGTCCTCATCATCGAATGCATCCAGGGGCGGCCCCCTACGGCCCTTGACGTGTTCGTCCTGTTCCTCCTCCTCCTCATCGAAGATGGCCTCGGCGCTCTCATCCTCTCCACCACCTGTAGGCGGCGGTGCGCTCACGGGCAGCTCAAGTCTTCCCGTGATGAACAGGAATATGACCCCGATTATGCCCAGGAATATCAGCAGCAGGAGTATGAGGGTGATGGTCTCGATGATCTTTCTATCATCCTTCTCATCCCTCGATGTTACATATGGATTGTACGGGGCGAAATCCTTCTCGTTGGGGACCCTGTCACCGTCTATATCGGGATCCACGTCATCCCCGATATGATCGCCGTCCATGTCCCCGGGCATGGCCGGGTTGAGAGGAGAGCTATCCGAGTCGTCGGGTATCCCGTCGTTATCATCGTCGGTATCCATCCAGGTCTCCGGGTTGTATTTCACACCATCCGGCCTCCCGTCCAGGTCCGTATCCACGGGCCTCGAGTATGGGGATTTGGGATCCGATCCCATATACTCCTCCCAGACATCCAGAAACCCATCATCGTCATCATCATCATCGTATATGTCCATCTCCCCGTCCCCGTCCGTATCCATCGGGGTCATGTGGAGGGTGATGGCATAGGTTTCCCCATAAGGGGCGAGGACCTCGTCGTCCTTTGGGGTTATCCTCACGGTCACATTCGGGTTGCCCGGATAGTTCCACCCGCCAATGTCCCATCTAAGTTCCGAGTATTCGGGAGGCAGTGCGATCGAGGTGCCGCCAACCTCCCAGTTGAAATAGAGGGTAACCTCGTCGCCGTCGTCGTCCTCCCAGACCACATTTGCAACGCTGATGAGGTCGACGGTCTCATCGAGGATCGACGGGGTGAGTTCGGCCGAGATGATCCTCGGCAGAGAGTTCCAGATCTTCACCTCGGAATAGACGATATCGCTGGTTGCGATGCCGTCCGAGGCCCAAGCCCCCACCCTGATACTGTCGTCCTTCTTGGTGAACTGGCTAGATAGGATGGGCGAATCAGGAGCTCCGATGGGGACCCATACGTACTCGCTGTCGATCTTCTTGCGTATCTCCCACTGATAGTGGAACATGACCATGTTCGATTCCTCGTCAGACCACTCGCCCGGCTGGGCCAAGAGGTCGTTCGTTGTCTTGGGGTACCGTGTCGTGATCAACACGTCGTCGAGTGTCGGTGCTGAATTCAATACGATCACGTATCTTGATGAGGCGCCAGGCCCGAACAGGCCATTGATCCATGAGAACTGGTCCGCGGGATATATGGTAAAATTCCAGATCTGTTCGTGCTTGACGGAGGCGATCTCAAGGGCATTGTCATGCTCAGGTTGATATTCCCCGTTGAGGTACCAATTGATGAAATACGTTGATTCGAACTGGTAGTCGCCCTCATCCACATCGGACCACTCCCACTTCGCCTTGATGGTATCTCCTGATCTGGGGTTGATGGGATCTATCCTCGCGTTCGTCGCTATCGGTACATCGTTGACATTCTCCACTTCGACGTGGACAAGTATCGATGTGGTCATCCCATATTGATCCCTGGCGATGAGGGTGAAGTTGCCATCTCCCCACCAGTTCTCTTTCAGTTCAAGGGAGAGGAGGCTTCCGGATATAATGGGCGTGATCTCGGGAGTTCCAACCCTGACGCTGAAGATCAGGCTCTTACCATCTCCGCCCAGGTCGGTAAACCACAAAGAAACGTCGACGGTCCCAAGGGGGCCGTCTATGCCGATATCCTCGAGCGCTGATATGGTGAAGTTCTCCTTTATTGGGACCGGGGCCCTGTATCCGTTGAATATGATGTGCCTCCTGGAATCGAGTGTGATGGTCATCCTCTCGGTTCCCTCCGCATAGGTCATGGTCAGGTCGACCCGGCTCAGGTCCGTGGTGCCATCCTCATCGATCTCGTAGGTTATCAACGGGGAGGAGAATCTATCCTGGATGGCCTCATGGTCGGTGGTATCGTCCCCCCTCTCGATCTTGAGGCTGAACTCCTCGTTCTCCCCTATCTCGTTCAGGACCTCCACCGTGAGCGTATATTTCACCAATATCATTCCCGCACTTCCGACCACTGAGAGTGTGGAGGACTCCAGGCTGCAGTCCAGGAGGTTCACCTCACCACCTTTCACACGGACCCCTGACGGGCTGTTGTCCGTGAACTCACACATCGTAATGTTCAGGTAGTGGCTCCCACCGTCGAAGAGGTAGACGCCCCAGCTGTTGTCCTTGAAAGAGGAGTTATCGATCGTCAGGTCCCCGCTCAGGCCTTCGATCATTATACCGATGGTGTTGGAGCTGAAACTGGTTCGTGTGATGTTGCCTTTGGAGTTCTTGATCAGGAGCGCCTCACCGTCCACATTCTCGAACCTGCATCCGTCCAGTGTGATCTCTGTGCCCTCCACAATGATCGGAGCCTCACCATATCTGATGAGTGTATCGGTCATCTTCAGCTCAAAGGCGTTTACGGCGTGGAGACTTGATAACGGGGATAAGATGCCCCCGTTCACCTTCAGGGACGCCCCTTCCAGCACGTCGATGGAGAACCCGTAATTGGGCGTTACTGCCCTGATATCACAGTTGTTCAGGGTCAAGCTCATGCCATCGTTCACCGTGATCTTCCTATCGGTACCTATCAGGCTGATGTTCATGTTCTTGATGGTAATGGCCCCCTTGATATCAATGTCCATGTTGGCCCTGACCACCCCGACCGAATTGTCTACCCCCAGGGCGTCGACATCCATCGTTTTCCAGTCTATATGGACCTGCTCTGCGGAGATGATGTCTCCTCCCATGTTCGAATGGATGGTTATCCTCGATATCTCAAGTTTCACCTTCTTTGTAAGGTGAAGCGGATCGTAGGTGAACTTGAGCCCGTTCCAGCTGTTCGAATTGCTGTTGATATTGATCAGAAGCCCGTAGTATCCCTCGCTGTCCAGAACAGTATTCGAGGTGAAGTGGATGTGCAGGCCATTGCCGCCGTTCTCGTTGATCATCGGCGTATCCATCTCCACCAGTTTCACATCCTCCAGGTAAAGCCCGTCATTGGTATTTTTCGCCAGACGATAGCTCTTCATTGAGATGGCCCCTCCGGTCATGTAGATGCCGTTTCCCCCGTTGAGCCTAGCTCCTTTGGAACTTGCCCCAAGCGACCTTGTGGTCAGGTTCGTGTCGATCGCCCTTATGCCGTCACCCGCGTTGCTGAATATATCCACCTTCTCCAGTATGAGGGTGTTCCCCGATGAGGAGTAGATGCCCATCGTGTTTACGCTGATATCGCTTGCCGAGATACTGCCCTCGCAGTCCGGTGATAGGTACACCCCTACGCCCAGGTTATTGTTGATATCCATGTCCTGGAAGTCGTATATGGTCCCCTCATCCATCCATATTCCTCCCAGGAAGTTGAGGGCCACATCCGTATTATTGGCCGTTATCGTGGTGTTTGGCTCCGAGTAGATGCCGTATCCGTCGCAGCTCTCCAGGCCCATCTCCTCGATCTTGACCTCCACACCCTTTGACAGATATATGCCGTCAAGGTCCTGGTTGGTCACATCGGACCTGCGCAGGAGCGGAATCCCATCTGCATCCCACCTCTTCATTACGATCCCATGTCCCGGGCCGTAGGATATAGTGGAATCTGTTAGTGTCATTAGAGCTTTCGTGGTGGAGGAGATATCTATGATCAATCCTCCCATGCCGTCCTCCCTTTCGTACAGGTCACGTGCCGTGGAGCTTATGCCTATCGAATCAAGTGAGATGTTCAGTTTGTAATCTACATCCCCTTCGATCAATATCCCGAATTCCGAGTAATCGGTTATGGTGACGCCATTCATCATGATCTCGATCTCTCCCATCCCGCACAGGTCAGGCAGGATGATATGGGCCCCATATGCGTCCGTGTCAAAGCTGGACCGATCCAATTCGAAAAGGGTCCCATCTCCGTGGATGCCGCCATGGCAGTTCTGAATGAAAAGATCGTTCCCATATATCCGCCCGCCCTGGGTAAAGATGGCGGTGGCGCCCGTCCCGTTGATGTCCTTCAGGGTGACATTCTCCAGCGTGGTGGTTCCCCAGTCATCCTCCGGTCCAAAGGTGTGAATTATCCCTCTCTGGGTTAATTCCTGTCCCTTGATCGTCATGTCCATCAACGTCAAGGTGGAGTCGATCAGGCCGATCAGCTCGTTGGACAGATACACGCTCCCATCAGATCCCAGTGTTACATTGGATATCCTCACGAAGCCGCTCGAGTTCACCCTGATGAAGTGTGTTTTCGAGTCAGCGATGGTCACGTTATCTATCTGAACAGAATCCACGTTCATCCTCATCCAGGTATTTGCCGTGGGAGTTCCCGTCTGCGGATTCGCGCTATAATCGCCGAAAAGCGGAGTGGAGATGAAAGCACTGCCCTTTCCCTCCCCCGCTGATGACCAGTTGATGAGGATCGTCTCATTTCCCGACATGGTGCTGAGGTCAACGGAGATCTCATCGCCGTGGGTCCAGTTCTTGAACGTTACGTTCTTGACGGGGGTGAATGTGGAGAGGTCTTTTAACAATGGATCCATATATCTCACATATAAAGTGGAATTATCATCCCTTGAGTCCATGAAATGGGGCAGGACCATATAGGCCGTGTTCCAATCCGTAATATGCGATAGGGTCTGAAGATCCACGATATATGATGCATCACTTCCCCCGGCATAGAAAACCCTTGATACCTTCAGAGAGTCAGGTGTCCATACCGCTGCATCGATGACCTCGATGCCAACATCCGGAGAACCGGTGATATTGAGGTTTGAAAGGGTCACCGGCCGTGGCCCGTATGTATGGTCGAGGTCTATTATGATGCCTCCCGTGTAACCACTGAAATCAAAAGAGGAATCCTGAATGGAAGAGCCGCTTCTGCTCACCCTAACGTGCTGTGTCAGGTCGTTGAACTCACAGTTGTCGATCCTTCCGTAATAGAGGTCGAATAACGGGTCAGGGCTCGATGAGGTTTCGTCTGCCGATATAATGGTGTTCAGGAAGATCTGAGTTGATCCGATCTCCCCTGTGATGTGGAACGCTCCTCCGATCGTGGAAATGAAGGATCTTAACGTCTCCGTGATCCCATCCGAAGTACCCGAGATATTCAATGTAGAATCCGCCTCAACGTGGAGGTAGGATCCCTCTTCGATGAAGATGACCGAGCAGTCGGTCATCTTAAGATTGTATCCCGACCCCACGGTGACATTGTCCACAAGAAGGGACTGGGATGAGTAATCCGTATCGGCTATCAGCGTCGTGTTTATGAGATATATTGACATGTTGACCAAACACTCGAAATAGCCGACATTATCATCGCTGTCGATGGCGGTGATGTTCAATTCATGGGTTCCCTGGGAAAATGGGAAGGTAATGGCCGAGCCGTTCCAGTATTTTGGCATTTCCTCCCCCCACTGGTATGTGGTGTTGTCCTTTGAGAAATGTGAATGACCATCAACATCATCCACAATTGTGATATTGAACTCCCCTCCCTCCTCGATGTAGCAGGTCCCGCCCATGGTCTCGAAAAGGGTGTCGTTGAAACCGACTATCGAGACCACGGGAAACTCGGAGGATGCTCCGGTCATCAGATCATCCACCCCCTCTGCCTGCGATGTCAAACCATATATGGGCGATAGTAGTAAAACAGCGATGATCAAGAATGAGATCTCCTTGATCAATGGTTTGGCCTTTGACCCCTTCGGAACCTTTCCAATATCTTTCATGTCGAACCTCCCTCTGATCGAATATGAAAACCCTATGAACACTATGTTCATACAAGTCAAGTTAATCTTAATCATTACGGCCCTATTTTAATTATGGGGTCAAAGATGTTGATATATGGAATAGATGTTGATATATGGAATATTTGAAAGAGGCAGGGCTACCCTATTTTTTCCTCTTCAGCCGCCTCATTTTATTGTATCTGGGGAGATAGAGTTTGTACAGGGATGTGAGGAGGAATATCGCCGAATAGGCGGAGAATACCAGCAGGATCATGATCAGCAGGATGAACTCCCTGATGGATGGGATGTTGATCAGGAACACTGCCGTCAGCCCCATGACCATCGTCGTGGTGGATTCGATGAACGACCAGCCCGAGGTCTCCGTGGCATACCTCACCGAATCAAGGGAGAAGTTCTTCTCCCTGATCCTCTCGGTTATGTGGATCGCGAAGTCAACGCCTATTCCGATGACGATCGATCCTATGAGGGCTGTGAAGAGGTTGAGGTCTCCCGAGAACATGCTCTCCCCCGGGGCGATGAACTCCCCTGTATTCCCCACCATCCAGATCGCGAAATACTGCCAGAATACCACCACGATCACGGGGAACATAGTGATCAGTGAGATCCTCCATGAGCGGAACACCACCAGGAGGAGCAAGAACACCATTACAAGGGCCATCAACGTGGACTGATTTGCGTTCTTCAGGACCACCTCGTTGATGGTGACCAGTACCGCGCCGAACCCTGAGAGGGGCGATGCAGAGTCGGCCCCTTCTTTTGCCGTCATGTCGTAGTGATAATCGATGGCCCCGTTCACCTCGTTGACGGCCACCTTGGTCTCGATGATGTCCATGTTGGGCATTGTGAGATAGACGATAGTTTTCGAGTAGTCGTCGTTGATCAGCATCCCCCTGATCTCCTGCCCCATGGAGTTGTAGAACACGTTGACCATGAAGATGTCAGCCGGTTCATTGAGTGCAGCATCCAGCAATTCATTGTCCGGGACGTTCTGGAGTGCATGCCAGAAACTCTTCCCAATGACATTTTCCCGTATGTAATTGTCGAAGATCTTCCATGGTGGTTCGAGGCCGGGAATTATTTCAAAGGGATATAATTTAAGGTATTCCAGAAGCTGTTGATAGAAGAGCGTGTCCGTGAAATCCGGTATCTGGATCATCTTCATGATCTCCACGATGGAGACCGCCTGCACGTTGTCGATACCGGTATCGCCCTCTCCCGCACCGTTGAGATCGCGCATGAGAAGGTTGATATTGTACAGGACCTCGAAATCCTTCATGCTGCCTGCGATACCATCATCTCTTCCATCCATGTCCTGGTCGATGGACGGTTCTCCCCGGATGAGCAACAGTCCGATCTGTCCGGAATTGAAGGTGTCCGACTGCTCCCCCATCTTCTGGACGACGGGCTCGTCATCGGGGGAGAGCGCCATGTAGTCCATGTTCGCCTCGACTATGGAGAATCCGCCAACGGAGATGCCCGTGCCGGGGATCTCCGACATGGGGGAGAGGGCGAAGGATAGGATGGCCAGTAGTATGCCGCCCACGAGCAGCTTCCTGCTGTGCCTTAGCGGAAGGTCGCCCAGCTTGATCTTCCCCAGCCTGCTCCTCTTCTTTCCGCTCTTTTTCACCCTACTGACGATCTCGTCACCCTTTATCTTCCTGTAATTGGTCCATATTATGAGTGAGGGCGTAAGCAGCATCGTCGTGACGTAACAGGCCAGGATGCCCGTTGCGAGGCCGAAGCCCAGCACCTTCATCGTCGCCATGTCCACGGTCAGCATCGCGCCGAACCCGAATGCGGTGGTCATGGCGGAGAGGAAGATCGCTTTCCCCGTTGTGCGGAGGGCCATCCTGATGCGTTTCTCCTTATCCGCTACCCCCTCCTCCTCGGAGTATCTGTTCGCAATGTAGAGGCCGTAGGCTACCCCCAGCGCGATGATGATAGGTGCGACCAGCACCACCTGCGGAGTAAGTACGGGCAGGAACAGCCCCATCATCCCGTAGGCGATTATCAGCGAGAATAACACTGGTATCAATGTGACCGGCCATATCTTCCAGGTCCTGTGGAATATCAATAGGGATGCCGCCACAAGTGCGATCGCCCAGGGGAGGATGGTCCTCATCTCCAGCATGGTCCTGTCCGATATCATCCTGGCCAATGGGGTCGGTCCCGTCAGCGTCATTCTGCAGTGAACCTCTCCCCTCTCGTATCGATCCATCCACTGGTCGGTCGTATCCTCCGATCCCGGCCTCACGCCAGGGTCCACGAAGTAGGGTTCTATCCTCTCGTTGATATCGGCGATCAGCTGTCTCTGGTCAACTTCCTGTGACAGGCCGATCAGGACCAATGCCGAATCGTAGATCCCATCCCCGTTGATATCCGCGACCAGGGAGCTGAGGTTCTCGGGGCCGATCTCGTAGAAGAGCCGATCCAGGAGAAGCTGATCATCCGGGATCGAGTAATTGCCGGGGATGTTAGGATCGAGGTATCCTGATATGATCCCCCTTGATTCGTTGGCTATCGCCTCGTAGACCGCGTTTGGGGCCTGGTACATGGTCTTTATCAGGGTCGCGATCGAGAAACAGTAGATGACGCCATCATTTGCGCCCTTGTCGGTCTTATCCGGATTGAGCGTGTCCTCGAGGTTCGAGATCTCCTTCAGGACCGCCACGTCGGTGATATTGGTCTCATCGGTGGGATCGAACTTGTTGTTCGTCTCCACGAACACGTTCGCAAGGTCCGTGGACCAATCCGTCTTCATCTCCATGAGGACGAGCTCGGCGTCAGATCCGCCCGGCAGATATACCTCGAAATCAGCCCTGATCTTCTCGTTCATGGCAAGCTCGGGATCGTTGCCTGCGATGGTCTCCCGCAGGTATCCCGAGCCGGCCATGCCGTAGTAGCCTATCATCAGTGAGGCGATAATGGTCAGGACGAACACGGTCTTTCTCCACCTGAGGATCGTCTCCATTACGGCCTCTGCCGGCCTGCTCTTGAACATCCTCTGGGAGTACTCTTCTCCCTTGTTGTCCAGCTCCTTGAGCCTGACCCCGGTCTCCCTGAAAAGGACCCTGGCCTTTTTGGAATATTCAGGGGCCCGCGTTCCGATACTTGAGACGACCCGATCCAGAGTCTCCTCTACGTCATCCGTTGCCCGTCTGCGATCTCTGTCGGGGTCTTGAGTGCCCGGGTATTGTCCCCTCCAACCCTCTCCAGTATCTTCGCGTCCATGCCTGGCCAAGTACACACCTTTACGATCGATGGTAACGGTGCTCTAAATCCCGTTCATAATAGATATAGTTGTGGAAAAAGGGCGAAAGAGGAGGTCTCCGAGATCTCGAAAAGGGGTCACTCCACGTTCTTCATGGCGGCCCTGGAATAGAAATATGCGATGCCGAGTGATATCAGAATGCCCACGATCAGGCCGAAGGCTACGCTCAGCTCCGGGGTCCCTTTATCCATGAGCTTCGGGGCGAAATCAAACATAAAAAAAAACGCAACTACGACGGGTATGACGAGGATGGACCATAATATCATGCTGTAGAAGAACCAGACTCCCGATCTGATGAGCTTTCCATCTTTTTTCGGGGTCTGTTCGGAGCTTTTTACATGCATGGTCGGTACCACCTGCGAGGGAGAGTGTACTTTAGCCCTCTTATATATATTTAACGACGATCGAACGGGAGTTTACATGCAGTATCTGCCGCTTTTCAGGTCGGTATCGAGCCCCATCATGCTGGGATCCGCATCGATGCCCCCCTCGTCCACCTGTTCCATATTGACGATGATCTCCACAAGCATGTTGACCATATCACGAAGCTCTCTAACCTCTGTCCTAAGCTCCTCGATCCCCTTGATAACCTTCTCTTCCCCTTCACTCATGAGATCACACCATTCATTTTGGAGATATCTACAAAAACTTTTCCGGTCCACGCCTGTGAGATTCGAAGTATCCCCGTCGTGTATTTAGTTATTTTGGTAATGTATGCCTTTGTTGATGGGCGTTACCCCCGTTCATCGGGGATAGGCGCCATTTCTATATAATCGGTGCATGATGGGGGGACGGTGAGAATGTGGTCGGAGGAACCCTGTCCGTGGAGGTCGTTCAGAGAAGGCATGAGAGGCATGACGTGGCAGGGAATCTCTCGCTGATCGAGAACATCGTCAGGCATTCCACTGCCGACCTGATCGTCTTTCCTGAGATGTTCCTCACCGGATACACCATTGGCGACGACGTGTTTAAACTGGCCATGGAAAGCACCACCTCTCTTTTCGACCCCCTGAAGAAGATGCTATCCGAAAGCGGCAAATACGTGGTCCTGGGATTCCCCGAGAGGTCGTCGGAGATTAGAGGACAGGTATTCAACTCCGCCGTAGTTATCGGCCCTGATGGGGTGATGGGCACATACAGGAAATCGCACCTGGTGGATTTCGGCCCCTTCGAGGAGTATTCGTACTACGCCCCGGGGAACTCACTGCCGATATTCGAGATAAAAGGGATGAGGTTCGGGATCATAATATGTTATGATCTCTTCTTTCCCGAGCTTACGAAATATTATGCCCTGAACGGGGTGGACTGTGTCATCTGCATATCGGCGTCCCCTTCCGTTACACGGGAGTTCTTCGAGATGCTGATGAAGGCCAGGGCGGTGGAGAACACCATCTACTTCGTGTATGCCAATTTGATCGGGTTCGATGGGAGGATGGATTTCTGGGGTGGGGGCGCTGTTATAGACCCCAGGGGAAAGGAGGTCGCCAAGGGGCCGTATTTCGAGGAGGGAGAGGTTGTTGCGGATATGGATCCCAGGGTCATTGAGCTGACAAGAAAGCTCCGCCCCACCCTCAGGGACACAAGGGCGATACCGCTTGATAGGCTGTATAAACCCCCCGATTTCGAATAAGGGCCCACCTTGATACGCTTAAAAACGCTGACTTTTTATAGATGATTGCATCTTTGTTCTACGATCGGGTAATGTAATGGGTTTTTTCAAGAAGAGACCACATGCGAAGGTGGAGTTCGAGCCTGCAGGGGTGAAGGAGAGCCTCATCGAGATGAAGGACCTCTCCGAGCAGATAATCGACCTCTCGTATGCGGCGATAATCTTCGACAGCAAGGACATCGCCGAGGAGGTGGATGGGCTCGAGGAGAGGCTGGATGAGCTTCTCTATTCCATCCGGATCAACCTACTGATGGCCGCGAGGAACCGCGACGATGCGGAGAAGCTGTCGGGGATACTGCAGGTCGCCTCCGCGGCGGAGCAGATCGGGGACGCCTCCAGGGACATGATCAGACTTCTCGATGAAGATGTGGAGTTCCGCCCCTTCGCCCCGTTTTTCCTTAAGGAGGCTGACGAGAAGATCTGGGCGCTCAAGGTCCTGGAGGGGTCCGATATCGTCAACAGAAGGATCGGTACCCTTTCGATAGAATCTGAGACGGGGGCGAGGATCATCGCGATCAGGCGGGGCACCCGCTGGCTGTACGAGATAGAAGCTGATAACAGGATCAAGGAGGGGGACACGCTTATCGTGAGGGGTGTGGAGGATGGATTGAACGAACTTTCAGCATATGCAAAGGGGGTGGCCAGATGGGGCGAGTACAGGAGGTAGAGGATTCCATGGGAGAGGTCATGAAACTCTTTCTGGAGATGAAGGATACCTCCGAGCTGATGGTGGACCTTGCATACAGCTCCCTTCTCTACAATAACAAGGACATCGCCGCCGAGGTGGAGCACCTTGGTGACCAGGTGGATGAGATGTCGGGTCGCCTCAAGAGCCTTTCCGTGGAGACCATGTCCTCAAAGAGCATCGATGCGACGTTGATGCTCCTGAGGATGGACTCTTTTGTGAACGCCATTGCGGATTCCGCGATGTCGATATGCGACGTGGTCCTGAGGGATATCGAGCCCCATCCGGTCCTGAAGGAGTCGATCGTGGAATCGGACGTTGGTATCTTCAAGGTGGTGGTGGGCCCAAAGTCCATACTCGTCTGTAAGGCCTTGAGGGATATCAGGTTGGCTACCGAGACGGGCATGTGGGCGATAGCGATCAAGAGGGGGGCCAGGTGGATATATGGTCCCGAGAGCGATCAGGAGATCATGGAGGGAGATGTTATCTTCATGAAAGGGCCCCCCGACAGCATGAAAAAGATGAGGAAACTGGCAAACGGTAAACTGAGAAAGCTCTAAGGTAAGTTATTTAAAGGAAAAGCATAATTCTCCGAATCCACTGCGGGCGTGGTGTAGCCTGGTATCACTTTAGCTTGCCAAGCTAAAAACTCGGGTTCAAATCCCGGCGCCCGCACTCTTATCCTATTGAATTTAATCAATAATTAGCGAAAATAGGAATGTGCGGAGACGGGATTTGAACCTTGGTCTTGTAACCCAATGTAAATGCATTTTGCAGTGTGTTGGGTTACAAGTGCGACTAATTCCGTCCTTTGATCATTTCATTCTTAGGAATTATGTCCGCATCAAATCCCGGCGCCCGCACCATTTTCTTTACGACATTTATTATTGTTCGCAGAAAATGGTGCTAGAATATGATTAAATACGCTAAAAATGGATTATAGGATGCCGAGTCATTTTTAGCTG
>CBDVER010000003.1:0-15930 GCA_965373055.1 uncultured Thermoplasmata archaeon | reverse complement strand
GATGGATTGTCAACGGACCCGTTCGCCCATAGTGCGACAACATCCCTGATCCGGAAGGTGTTGTTGGAGATGTACACCATGGCCAACGGGGGGGGATTATCCACGGTTATTCTCCTCTCGGCTGTAAACGCATCATCGCCATCCGAGATCTTGAGACGCACCCTGTAAATGCCCCGCCTTGAATAATTGTGATCAAATTCCATCTGATCGTTGATCACGGTCCCATCTCCCATCTCCCAGACAATGGTCAGGCCAATAAGGTCGCCGGCCGTATCTTCCATATCGACGGCCTGAAAATGGAGGATATCATCCTCGTTAACATATGTGGAAGAGACATCGATACTGCAGGAGGGGACCTGATTTGAAACGTAGATCGTTAGCTCATATGAATCCGAGGCACCATCATCATCGATCACTGTGATCACGATGTCGTGGTAACCGGAATCGGAATACGAGACCTCGAGGGACGATCCATCCACGATGATCCTGCCATCTCCGAGATCATAGGAATACACAAGGGACCCCCTGTCGGATATCGTATCTGTTGCGGATATGTGAAGGGTAAAGTATTCGTCCTCAAATACCTGAGTAGGTGATGATATTCCCTCTATTTCGGGACGGACGTTCAGGACATCAACGAGAACCGTTATCTCATCCGTGGCCCCATCATCATCCTTTACGGTGCAGAGGGCATTGTACACTCCCTGTGTTGTATATACATGTGAGGCGTCCGGGGATCCATACCAACCATTTGACGAACCATCACCGAAATCCCACATATAGAGCAGGTCGTCCCTGTCCGAAGGGGTATCGCCTCCCTTGACAAGATGATCGAACTCAAGCCTATCATCCTCATATGTCTCCACGAATGAGGATCCAACATAGGCCTCTTCCATCGTAGGTTCCACGTTCTCCACCAACACCACCCCTTTCAATTCTCCCACATCTCCATACGTATCCTTCACGTAGGCAGTAACGTTGTAGACCCCTCCTCTTGAGAAGGAATGCCATACATATCTGTTCTTGGAGAACGGGGTAGATGGAGATCCATCGCCCAGATCCCAGCTTATTACCCAATTCCCGGGGTCGGACTGCGTATCAAAGAAGAGAACCTCGATGTTTACGGATTCATCTTCGGAGTACATCGTCCCGTTTCCATCCCTTGGTCTGGCATAACCCCAGGGTGCGACGTTCTCCACGGAGACCATAACACGCTTCTCGACCGTTACGGTGCCATCACTACATCTGACAAGAACGGAATATACCTCGGGTTCCACGTACGTATGTAGGGGAATATCCGGGCCCATCCCGAGATCCACGGAACCATCCTCCCATGATATCTCCCATGAGATATTGGCCAGGTCCGACGGTGTGTCAGAAAATAATCTTTCACCCAACAGGAACGCTGAATCCATAGATACCTGAAGATCCCCCACGTTGATCTGGGGGTCCAGGTTCTCTACCAGGACCGGTATGGGATAGATATCCGTACAGGTACCGGATGCTGTGACCAGCCTGCACCTGATGTGCTTCAAACCCTCCTCATGAAAGGTTACATTGACGCTGCCGACATCGGTGGTTCGGTCCCAGATGTTATCGCCGTCCAGGTCCCAGAGATATTCTGTGATCTCCCCCTCACCATCGGCGACAATGGTGATGGCAGTATCCTCCAAGGGGGTGTCATCCGATACCGCCCACCCCGAGATCTCAGGGGGTTGGTCAACAGGATGATCTACCACCAGAAGCTGATCGAGGGAGGGGCCATCCATCAGCTGGATCACACCGTCAGGCCACCAGACCTCCAGACTGTCGATACTGGTCACATCTCCCAGGCCGAAGTGGACCACGTCACCCTGTTGATGGGCATGGCCGGCCCCGGCCCTCACCTCCCGGATCATGATCCGATCCTCTCCATCGGACCCATACCGAAGGGCGATCCTCCCCCCGATACCGTTCAAGTTCTTACCAACACCATTTAACCTCACCGATAGCCAGCTGTTCGACCCCGTGCCCTGGTTCTCGTAGAGCCTCATCCGATATCCGGTCCATGCGGAGCCATCCCATGTATCCCCACCTCCGGTGATGAGGTCCAGATCACCGTCGTTGTCGTAATCGAGGAAGAGGTTCGCATACGTATCCGAACCCTTGATGCCGAGTGCATCCGTCACATCCTCGAATTCGGTCCCATCCGGCCTTCCCTCCACCGTTGATCTCCCTTTATTCTGATAGAGGTGAGGAGTGGTATAGGGGAGGTTGTTGTAAACCTGGGGAATGTAGATGTCCTGCCAACCATCGTTATCATAATCGCCTATGGTAACACCCGAAAATGTCTGGTCCCCCTGGTAAACACCCTGTCCGCCTATGGGCCATATGGATATCCCCGATCCATGTCTATAGTCCGTAAATGAATATTCAGGGGCCCCATCATTGATGTATATCTTGGCATCATCGCAGACATATCCCCTGATATCGTACCAGCTGCCGATATAACCCACATATTTATGAACGAAGTCCGATGTGAAAATATCCAGGTTGCCATCGTTGTTCAGATCGGCCCAGGCTGAGCCTATGGTATGGCCGTACATCGGCCCCCACCAGTATTGGCCATATACACCACCTGCTGTGGCATCGTAGTATAATTCCGTATCGTAGAGGCCAGAACAGTTACGGATCCCACCCTCCTCGGTGAAGGTCCCATCCTGCTGGTTGACGAAAAGGTGGTTCTCACGTATCCTGTAATGGGACACGTAGAGGTCCTGCCAACCATCATTGTTGAAATCCCCCCACGTGGAGCCCCTGCTGTAGAAATTATCGGATGTGGGCCTCATGCCGACAGCTGCCGTTACATCCGAGAAATGCGAACCGTCATTTCTCAGTAGAAAATCCGGATAATAGATCGGATCGCCATCGTTGTACTCCTCCCCACACTCCACGTACAGGTCGAGGTCGCCGTCCCTGTCGTGATCCGCCCACGAGGCCCCCATGGTTATCCTCAGGTTCTCCCAGGACCCGAGAAGTTCGGACGACACGTCCTCAAGGTGATAATCAGGGGACCCCAGGTTCCTCCATATCCGGTCATTGGTGCCGCGATTACAGCCCTGGAACAGGTCGAGGTCCCCATCTCCATCAATGTCTCCCCAGACACCGTTCCTGGCCCCTGATGTGGTGTTCCTGAAAACATCCGCCCTCAGAACATAGTCGTGATCCGGAGGGCCGCTGTTCATGTACAACCTGTGCCCGTTGACAAGCAGGTCCACATAACCGTCATCGTTCCAGTCCGATGCAGAGATGAAATTCGGCCTGCCTAGATCGTCGAACCTATCCTCCGCCACCTCGTGGAAGCCCGAGAAGAACGGGTCGCCATCGATTGGAGGTTCAATTATTACAAGAACCCATGTAAAGAGCAGAATAACGGCCAAAAGGGCTCGATATCTCACGCCAGCCACCTATCATGCGACTGGTCACAGTGTAAAAATAATGTTCTAATCGTTGATATTGCCCTCGTAGCCGCAGTGGGGGCACATCAGCTCGATATCCTCACCCCGGTCCAGTGACCTCTTGGAGACCCTCATCCTGAAGGTCTCCGTGCAAGTGGGGCACTCCAGTACCACGCCAACCTTCTTTACCGTTGGAGATGGCCTCCCCTTCGGCCTATCCTCCCTCCTCCTCCGGGGGGAATGAGAGGCGGCCCACGGCCTGGGTGACTCACCCGTAGCCGCTCTCGGGGGCTCATCCTCACAGGTTCGATCCGATCCTGAGAGGATGGGAACAAGGTCCACCTCCTCTGCCTGAACCGTCTGATATCTACCGTTCCAGTACTGCTGTCTCTCCCTGCAGTCAATGCCGGCCCTCTCCAACCTCCTCTCTATACTTCGTTTCCTGCTCTTTGCCATGAAGGTTATGGCTGCCAGGATAATCAATAGCACGAGGAAGATCGGGAGGATGATCCTCAGATAGTCAGATATCGACAGGCCCTCGGCCCTTGAACCATCCAGTGGTTCGGATATGATGAACTTGATGGAATCCTTTGCGGATAACCCCCTCCCATCCTCCACCGTCAGCTCGATCCTGAGCTCGCCTGTCCGGGGCGGATCCCAACTTATCGTTACACCGGTCATCGTGCTGCCGTCGGGCAGAGACCAGGAATAGTTCAGGCTGTCTCCGTCGGGGTCGTATGAATCTGCTCCGGTCAACGTGATGGTCTCCCCTATGGTCCTGAGGCTGCTTCCCTCTACGTCGATCACCGCAACAGGAGCCGAATTCTCCTCATCGGTTGGCTGGAAGTTGAAGGGGTCTACAGCCCTTCTCTCATTCCCCGAGCCATCCACGGCGGTTACCACCAGCCAGTAAATTGCAAAGGGTTCCAGATCCGTTATCAGAAAATCCGTCAGATCACGGCTGTCGATAACTGAATATGGGGAGAGGCCAGCAACACTGGCAAAATATCCAGGTTCGAGATATATATTGTAGTGGTCGAAATCCACGGCTGCGGAAGGGTACCAATCCACGCTCACCTCCCCCTCATCCACCAGTGATACCCGCAATCCCTCTATTGATGCCGGTGGGTCCGTGTCCGGCCTATCGATCTCCTTTCCAATTACCATTATATCGTCTATGAACCACCCAATTCCCCTCCCCTCCTCACCGCTCGAGCCCAGAAAACGTAACTTGACGTAATTTCCCAGATACCCTTCAAGATCGAACCTGACCATGGTCCAATCCATGCTACCCGAGAACGAATCCTCTCCCGTCCCTCCCAGCATGTTGACATCGTATCCTACCCCTGGTGTGAGGATCTCCCACGTGGTTCCCTGAAGGGCAAGTACCCTTCCACCACAGCTTCCCTCGGGGCCCTTGAAGTCATAGGAATGGTACAGATACAGCTCCGCGGACCTCATCTCCTGAAGATCGATCCAATCGCTCTCCAGAATGGAATCACTGGCCCCCTCGAATCCGGGTTCACCGTTCCATCCTTCGCTCCCACCGAACCAGAAGACCGAATTCCCCGAGGGTGTTGGTGGGGCGCTGGAGAGATCATGCACGCTCCACCCGGCCTCTCCAGTGTGGTTGGTGTACCAGCCATACATCGAATCCACATCCTCCAGGAACACCGTTCTCCTCGACCAGATCAGGCCGCTATCCTCATCCAGTAGATCCCCGGCGACGACCAGTGAGACCTCGATCGAATAGTTGCCCACCACCGAGGGCGTGAAGATCACCTCATGTACCTCTATCTCCCATCCGCCCAGGTTTACGATATCTTCAAAGATATCATCGCCCAATGGGCCCATTATGGAGATGTTCAGGAAGGTATCATCCGGAAGGGTCAAACCCCGATCCAGGGTGATCACATCGAACCTACATCTCTCCCCAAGCGGGGCGATATCAGGGAGGTCAAGGGGTTCCATGGATATGGAGACCAGTGGTTTCTGGATGCCCTCGATCGAGAGCGAATCGAGGAAGAAACCATTGTCCTCGAAACGGTCGCCGTTATCCTTAAGATGAAATCTAATATGCACCTCTTCATCCAGATGGCCCGACAGGTCAAATTCCTCCCTGACCCACTGGAGATCCGTATCGTTACTGTACGTTTGTAGGGTCAGCCAGATGCTCCCGTCCCCGGATATCTCCAGAGTGCAGACATCGCCCGTATGGGCGGTGCCGATCTCGCTCTGGTCGTCGATATCGTAATAGGTAAGATCGTACCAGCATAGGAATGACATGGATAGGGACCGAAGATCGGAGCCGTCCACCACGGGCAGCAAAAGATAGCAGTCTGACCCTGTTCTATAGGTGGAATTCAGGGGAGCACCCCAGCACCCGTCCCCTTCCGCAGGACCCGTTGGACCTGGATTCCCGGGCTCACCACCATTTGGCGTACCCCACTGCCAGTCGTCAAACACTCCGGAATGAGCCAGTCCACCATCATCCAGATCAAAATCATAATCGATCTGGACATCTGGCTCGCCCATGGCCGGGAATATCACCGTTGAGGCGAATATCATGAAAAGGGCGGCTGCGATCGCCTTTCTGTACATCGCCATTTGAAAGCACCTACGCTGATCACGGTCACCTCATAAAATGACCCGGTGATATTTATAACCTCTATAGACAGGATAGTTCCTATCTCACACGATCTAACACGGAAGGGATCCCTCGAGAAGCTTCAGCCCCTCCGTTGCGGTCGACTGCAGAAAAACATCCGTGATCGAATCGGTGTAGACCGTTGAAAAGGGGTTTATCTCCACGACCTTCCCTCCGTTTCTCTTGACGATCTCCGGTATCATCGCCGCGGGATGGACTATCCCTGAAGTTCCCACAACGATTATCGCCCCGGCCATCTCGGCATTCACAAGTGCCCTGGCAAGCACCCTCTCGGGAAGGGGCTCTCCGAAGAAAACTATGTTGGGCCTCTTCCATCCGCCGCATCCGCATCTCGGGGAGAACGAGCTCAGGTCCCGCAGCTCCTCCTTCCTTCCACACCCGGCACATGTGACAGCCCGGGCATTTCCATGCAGCTCGAGGACATCCCTGGACCCCCCGGCCTGATGCAGCCCATCGATATTTTGTGTGATCACGGGTCCGATGATCCCCCTCCCCTCCAATCGTGAGAGGGACAGATGAGCCTCATTGGGCTTTGCGGATAGAGAGCCCTCTATGATCTCCATGAGCATCTCCCAGGATCTCCCCGGATCCTTACGAAATGTATCGATATGGCCGTACTCATCCGGATCATACCTCTCCCAGAGGCCTCCCGGCCCTCGAAAGGGAGGAATCCCGGATTCCACGGAGATGCCCGCTCCGGTTAGGGCTATTATCGGCGATATCCCTGACAACAGCTCCGCCGCCTCCGCGGCGGCCTTCATGAGATCCATTGTGGATCCTCCACGGCATCAGCACTCATAGGGCTCATCATCATATCAGCTGACCCTCTTATCATCATCTGCCAGGCCTTGATCGACCTTAAACATTACAAACATATCTGTTGATAGTTAATTTCAGCCTGACCGCGTTCCCGTCATAATGGTTGGATTTATATACTCCCCGGATGATTGAGTTGTATCGGGGTTGTAGTATGAATCGGGAAGAATATATCTATTATTGCTTCATGAAGAAGGCAACCGAGGACGGTTACATCTCTCTTGATGAGAGTGGTCTCATTTTGATACTTGAGGATAGGCTGGGGTTGTCGGACGACAGCATGGACGATGTGATGGCTCTGGTGGAGGAGGGGGGAGAGCCGGACATGACCCCAGAGGAACTTGACGCGATAAAGAACGACAGGTCCAACCACATCTACGAGGTGGATACGTACAAGGAGATCCTCAAGGAGGCCGTGATCGATGAGAACATCAAGAAGGATGAGTTCGATCTCCTGGAGACCCTCAGAACAATAAGCTCCGTGGAACAGGAGGAGCGGATGAAGGTGTACGAGCAGGTGAAGGAGGAGATCAGGGAGGGGATGGAACAGGAGCTCAAACCCAATATCAGGAACAGGATCAGGACCTTCATGGGTTTGGATAACTAAGGGAAAGGTTCACCTACCACAACATCATCATCCCATCTGTGCCCCATGACATCAGCGAGCTGCAGGACCTGTATGAACCGGTAAGGCAGAGTATCGAGGATAGTCTGTCCCAGTTCAGGAGCATCTGGCAGACCCGCGATCAGGAGGGGATGCTCAAAGAGCTCCATTTCTGCCTGTTGACACCCCAATCCAGGGCCACACTGTGCTGGGATAGGGTCATCAGGTTGTGTGATGACGGCCTGCTGCTATCCGGATCCCGGGAGGAGGTACTTGCCAGGATCTCGGATGTCCGTTTCAGGAACAACAAGGCCGAATACATCCTTCTGGCACGGGAGCAGTTCATCGAGGGGAAAAGGATCGTTATCGGGGAGAGATTGGAGATGTTCGACAGTGGTCTCTCGGCAAGGGAATGGCTTGTCGAAAACGTAAAAGGGTTTGGTTACAAGGAGGCCAGCCATTTCCTCCGGAATATCGGCCTTGGAGAGGATATTGCCATATTGGACCGCCACATACTGAGAAACCTTGTACATTTCGGATACCTGGAGTCCGTTCCCGGCTCGATAGGCAGAAAGGTGTATCTGGAAATAGAGGAGATAATGAAGGACCTTGCCAACGATCTCTCGGTGCCCCTATCCCATCTTGACCTTCTGTTATGGTACAGGGAGGCCGGCCATATATTCAAATGATAATGAGGCGTAAACCACATGATCACCACCAAAGAGATATTCGAGGGAATAACAGAGAAGATCATATCGACGATCGATGGGGAAGGATATAGGGACGGGAAGCTCCGGAACATATGTGAGATCCTCTCGAAAGGGATCGACCATTACCACTGGGTGGGCTTCTACCTTGTGGACCCTGAGAGGGAAAGGGAGCTCATGCTCGGACCTTATGTGGGTGAGCCTACCGACCACGTGCGGATCCCTTTCGGAAAGGGGATCTGTGGACAGGCCGCGCAGAGTAAAAAGACCCTCGTGATCCAGGATGTTACCTCACAGGGCAACTACCTGTCCTGCAACGTCAACGTACGATCGGAGATCGTTGTGCCGATATTCAAGGAGGGCGTGATAGCAGGTGAGCTTGACATAGATTCACACGTCAAGGGGCCGTTTTCAGAAGATGAGAGCATCTGGTTGGAGGAGGTCTGCTCGCTTATCTCGAAGATCATGTAGCCTAACTTTGACATATGAGTAAAGCTGGGTCTCAAAGTTAGGCCTCTCCCAACTTCGACAGGCTCAGATCATATTCGATCTGTCAAAGTTGGGATGTAGTTCAGCTGTAATCCTGAAAATCCACTCCCCATGCCTCACACACCTGTCGGAGCATCTTCACCTCCTGGGGGTGGAACACATCATCGATCAGGGCGATGGCGTAGAGGTCGTTCACCAGCTCCTCCTTCTCCTCGAACGTGAGCTGTTTGGAGAGGCCCTCGATCACCCCGGGAAGGTGATCCCATCCCTCGTTGATGAATGTGATGAGCGCCTGATCCAGCCCCTTCCTCCAGAGTGTCTGGCTGATATTGAAATCTGAGGCGAGTTTCTCGGCGATGTTCACCTCCTCCTTCAATATCATCGAATCGGCAGCGCTCATCGCAATGAAAAGGTAGGACACAGCCTCGGTAATCGACTCATCATCTCTTACCATGCCCCTATCATCTACATTCCGATTATAAATACTCTAGGACTGGCCAGCCCTGATCGGAACATCAGAGCCTGCAAAAACGGTCGATCCATCGTATATTATCCTCACGGCCTTCACCTCAACGCCCGAATTGACCGCCTCATGGAACACCCTTGAAAAATCGGGGTCCGTGGTGTGGTTCGGCATGAACTCTTCAGGTCTGGGGCCCAGGACCAGGATCAGTAACGAGGCGAGATAACCCTTATCATGAAGTGATATCAGCTCCCTCAGATGCCTGCTTCCCCTCACGGTGGGCGCATCCGGAAAGAGGGCCAATGATCCAACAGTCAGGGAGCACCCCTTCACCTCCAATATCATCTGCCTCTTCCCATCGCTCAGCAGATAATCCAATCTGCTGCTTCCAAAACTGACCTCGGCCCTCTCTATCCGGAAGTGGGGAAATGGCGAAAGTTCCGGATCCTGAAGGATCCTCCGGGAGATCTCAGGATGATATCCTGACTGTATCAATATCCAGTCATCGCCTATCCTGCCGGCGATCAGGTCCCATCGGGTCCTCCTGCCGGGTTTGTCCACGCTCCGGATAAGAACGTCGTTGCCGGGATAGAGGATCTCCTTCAACCTGCCCGGGTCGTGTACGTGAACCTCCTCCTCCACCCCGTTCACATCAACAATGGCCAGAAATCTGTTCGTCCTGGAAACGAGGATACCAGATGCGTCCACCGGCAGGTCAAATAGCCTCCTGACGCCCTCGTTCTCCAGGTCCTTCACCGGCCTCACTCCGGTTCCACATATCGGCCCCTCACACTAATCCTTTGTCCCTGCATCATAAAGTGTATCGGCCCTGACATCCATCTCTTCCCGGCCTCCTTTTAACGTAACCCGGGAAACGATCTCACTTCCATCCAACGTCAGCCCTACCTCCATGAGCGAGGAGCTGTAAAGGTTGACCCTGGTGCCCTCGGGCGTAAGAGGGCGCTCCGCCCTCTCCAGCAACCCCTGCTCTTTCAGCTCATTCAGACATCTGTAGCTTACTGATAGTGGAACGTTCAACATGACGCTTATGAAACTCGCCGAACGGGGTATCACCAACGCCAAGGTGAGTATCCTCAGCTTGTAGGAATCGCAGAGCAACCTTATGACATCATAATAATTCAAAACGCACTCATCTCCTCATCTTTACCCCTGGTTGAACAGAGGATAGCCTACCATAGAGCCTTTCTGTTTAAAGATGTTTTCCAAACAGGAACCAAAGTGCATTATACCTGACTCCTCAGGGAGCCGAAGAGCCCGGTTACGGCCGGGCATTCAGAAAAATATGACCCCATATGGCTCCTGGAACAATTGCATTTTCGCATACCCATCCAAAACCATTTAAACCATGGGATCAAGTAGTTGGGCTTACGCGGTGAGACCTGATGAAAGGACCTGTTTGTTCCAAGGAGATGAGCGGCTACTTTGCAAATTTAAAAGATGAGGCCCATCGTGCTCATTCAATAGCCACGGAGTGCAGGTCAAAGGGTTTTGACCCGTCGGATCAGGTGGAGATCCCCTTCGCAGATGACCTTGCGGGGAGGGTGGAGAAGCTGGTCGGCCCCGAGGGTGTTGCGGTCAGGATAAGAGAGCTTGCCCCCAGAATGAGCAGGGAACAGCTGTGTCTGAAGATCGCCCAGGATGTCGCAAGGGAGCTCCTCGATAACGGCGAGGGGGAGGAGAAGGCCCTGGATCAATCCACCAGAACAGGTCTGGCAATATTGACAGAGGGCGTGCTCGTCGCACCCCTGGAAGGTATCGCAGAGGTTGCCATTGGGCGGAACCATGATGGGACCAGATATGCGGACATCTTTTTCGCCGGCCCGATAAGGGCTGCGGGAGGGACGGCCCAGGCGCTATCGGTCCTGATCGCGGATATGGTTAGAAAATCCATAGGTATAGGAACCTATATTCCAACGGATAAGGAGATCGCCAGGACCATCGAGGAGTTCCAGCTGTACAAGAAACTCCAGTACAACCCCTCCCACGAGGAGATAGAGCTGGTCATGAGGAGGTGTCCAGTATGCATAAACGGGGAGGGGACCGAGAAGGTGGAGGTTCAGGGAAACAGGGATCTGCCTCGGGTTGGTACCAACCAGGTGAGGTCGGGTGTCTGCCTGGTGATCGCGGAGGGAATTCTGCTCAAGGCAAAGAAGATACTCAAGATAACCAAAGCCCTTGAGATCAGGGATTGGGACTTCCTGGAGGAGCTCAGGCCCAAGGGGAAGGATGAAAGAAAGGAGCGGGACGGAGGGAAGGAGAAGGGATCGGATGGGCTTGAGGACCTGATATCCCCGGATGAGGCGGGAGAGGAGATCGACCCGCTGTTCAATGATGATATCGACGAGGAGATCGACACAGATGGATTCGTTTTCGGCGAAGATGGTGACACCAGGACCATCACACTTACGGATAAAGGTATAGATCCCACGGTCGATGCCACGGTGAAGTACATAAAGGACCTCATTGCCGGAAGGCCGGTATTCTCCCACCCTTCAAGACCAGGGGGCTTCAGGCTAAGATATGGAAGAGGACGTACCTGCGGCCTGGCCACGATAGCGTTGAACCCATATTCCCTCTTCATCACGGAGGAATTTCTTGCTCTGGGAACCCAGGTCAAGATCGAAAGGCCCGGGAAGGCGGGGGCCGTTACCACGGTTGACACGATAGATGGAGCCATAGTGCTTCTCCTCAACGGTGACCTGATAGAGGTGAACGACAGGGAGTCGCTGTCAAAGGCCAGGGGGCATATACGGTCCATAGTGGATATCGGAGAGGTCCTCATCCCATTCGGGGAGTTCGCGGAGAACAACCATAAACTGATCCGCGGAAGCTACAACGAGGATTGGTGGAAATGGGAGGTTCAGGAGTCGCTGTACAAGAGGGACAACGGCCTCAAAGACGATCACGACCCTTTCGCCGAGTCGCTGATCCTCGAGGAAGAGGCCGCCCTTATCCGTGAAAGGGAGATGGCACCATTCAACTCCCTGAAAGAGAATGACCATTGGAATGAGTTGGACGATAAGGAGAGGTCCAGAAAACAGAGGGAATATGAGGATATTGCCGATAAGGCCATCAAGGCCTTCCTTGAGGAGGCCGCGCAGAGGGCGGATCGGATCGAGGAGAGGATAGACAAGTACTCCCCTCGTGCCCACATCCCCAAGGTTGCCAGGGACGCTTTCAGGATCAGCGAGGAGCTATCCGTGCCCCTCCACCCAAGGTGGACCCTTTTCTGGCATGATATCTCACTTTCGAAGTTGAACCAGCTCAGAAACCATATCAGTGAGAGGGGATCCTTCGAATCGGAGGTCCTGACGATACCCGCTGACAGGGAGATCAAGGAGATATTGATAACCCTCTGCTGCCTTCACAAGGAGAGGGAGGGCAGCTATATCGTCGAGGAGATGGCCTATCCTCTCCTCAGGTGCCTCGGCCTTGACGAGAGGACAAAAAGAGGTTCCCTTCCAGAGGAGTTCGAGTCCATAGATAATGTAATGGATGCCGTATCCGTGCTCTCCGGGGTGAGGGTCGTTGAAAAAGCGCTGACCAGGATAGGAGCCCGTATGGGCAGGCCGGAAAAGGCGGACCTCAGGAAGATGAAACCTCCGGTGCACGGATTGTATCCGGTTGGCCAGCAGGCCGGGCCGCAAAGGCTCCTGAAAAAGACCTTCTCAACAGGAGTTGAGGCGAATACGATACCACGATTATGCGAGAATTGTAAGACGATGTCCCCCTATCAGTACTGCCCTGACTGCAGGGCCCAGACGCTGAAACAGTCCACGGGAGACCGCAGGGAAAGGATGGCGCTGAATACCAGGGACGACGCTATCAGGGCCTCCAGGATGCTGGGATTCCCTTCAGTGGATTCCCTACCTGACCTGAAAGGGGTCAAGGGCCTCATATCAAAGGAGAAGATCCCTGAGAGATTGGAAAAGGGCATGCTTCGGGCAAAACACGATGTGTTCGTTTTCCGTGACGGCACGATCAGATACGACATGACAGATATCACGTTGACCCACTTCAGGCCGAGGGAGATAGAGGCCTCCGTTGATAGGCTGAAGGAGCTTGGATACAGCAGGGATGTTTACGGCGAAGAGCTCCGATCAGAGGATCAGCTTCTTGAATTGAAGGCACAGGATGTGGTGGTGCACAAGGGATGCGGCGACTACCTGGTGAAGATCTCCCGGTTCATCGACGATGAGCTTGTGTTGATCTACGGCCAGGAACCCTATTATAATGCGAAGAAGAGGGAGGATATGATCGGCCGCCTCTGCATAGGTCTCGCCCCCCATACCTCGGCAGGGGTATTATGCAGATTGATCGGCTACACCAATGCCCTTGGGTGCTTTGGCCATCCTTACTACCACGCGGCCAAGCGAAGGAACTGCGACGGCGACGAGGATGCGATCCTCCTCCTGATGGATGGGCTGTTGAACTTCTCAAGGACCTTCCTCCCCGAGAGGAGGGGAGGACAGATGGACACCCCACTGGTCCTCTCGATGAGATTGGACCCCTCGGAGGTGGATAAAGAGGCGCATAACGTGGACCTGCGATCCAGATATCCACTGGATTTCTACAGGGCCAGTGCAAAAGGTGTCAAGGTCAACGACTACTGGATGCACAGAATGGATACGATCAAGTCACGGCTGGGGACGGAAAGACAGTACGAATCGTTCATGTTCAGCATGGACACGAATGATATTAACTTCGCACCGAGCATCTCCGCCTACAAGACCATAGGGGCCACCGGGAACAAGATCGACAAGCAGCTGGAACTTGCAACGTTGATCAGGGCGGTGGATGAGGACGATGTTGCAGAGAGGGTGCTGACAACCCATCTTCTACCCGACCTTATCGGAAACCTGAGGTCCTATGCCCAGCAGTCCTTCAGATGCACGAAGTGTGGGACAAAATACAGGAGGATACCACTTTCAGGCAAATGCAACAATATACTCTGGTCCCCAAAACCGCATAAATGCAACAATAAGCTCATCCTGACCGTATCGGAGGGCTCTGTCAGAAAGTACCTTGGCATCGCCCAGAATATCGCCTCCACGTACGACGTTTCCAACTACCTCAGACAGAGGATAGACCTTATGTCAAAGAATATAGAAACGATGTTCCCCCAGAAATTCAAGGAGGCGACCCTGGACACCTTCATGTGATCATACCACCCGAGATCACATCAGAGGTCGTTCATTTTGTTGAAAGTATATTGTTGTTCACACGCCATCGTTACAGCCAACCCAGGGAAAACAGGTAATAATAGATCGCAAAACGGGGTATGCGGAGAAGAGTGATCGGCAGGAAGGTCCTGTAACGCATGCCCAGGAAACCGGATGTCCAGGTAATTATCGTAAATGGAAATGGCGTGAGACATCCTATGGCTACGGCCCATATCCCATATTTTCCAATAAGGCCCTGGCCCATGAGAAGATATCTGTTATCATGTGAGATGAAATAGCCCCTTTCCCGGATCTTCCGGCCCAGCAGAAAGCCCAGTGAGCCGGCAAGCAATGATGCCGTACACATCGCCAGGAGCGCACGTGCAGGGTCCATGTTTCCCGCCACGGCCATGAATATGATCAGATCGGGGGCCGGGGGGATCATGAACGCGTCCATCACGAAGATCGATATGAATATCCCCAGATATCCGAACCAGTTGATCATGGAGCTGCATGCATCCTCTATTGGAGCCCTGAAGAAGATGCCCAGCATGATAATGGATATCAGATAGATGCACAGGGTGATCACCCCGATGGTGATATTCCTCCTGAGGTCTGTGGGCCGCCCCCCATTCTCAAGATGTCCATTCATCCGATATACTCCATCCAGCTTATCGTCGTAAAGGGGGTTGCGTACTTAATGATTGGTAGATGTGGACCTATCGATCATTCTATTGTGATCAATTAGTTTTTTTTATATGCTTTCATTATGATCGTATTTATAATTAAACTGTTTAACCTGAATGTTAGGCTGATAAAATGTTTATCTCTTAAACATTCAGATCTTTGACTAATCACAGATTAGTCAGGTTAATTATTCTTGGAGCTTGGATATAGATCACGTCCTCGCTTAGAATTCCTGTTAAACTAAAAAACTACTTACCTCTTAAGCAGGAAAACCCTGAAAAAAACAGGGATTTTTCCGGTTTTTTAATTATAAGCTAACAATATAGTAACATTATATAATTAATCTGATTAATGTGAATGTTAGGTTCAGATTATGATTCTCTCTTAAACATTCAAACCGTCGACGAATCGGAGATTCGTCCGGTTTTTTAATTATAAGCTAACAATAAAGCAACATTATATAATTAAAAAAAAAACCCCGGTCTCCCGGGGCTTATACGTTCAAATGGTACCCGCCTCAGAGGTTCACCATCTCACCGCAGAGCGGGCACTCTCCAGAGGCCTGACCCGCTGCAATGCTGAACTCGGAGCCACAGAGCGAACACGTAACGGATGCTCCCGCATCCGATGGTGGTGCCGGTGCTGATATCTCCTGCTCCGGCTCCGGAGTGTCCGGAGTGGGTGGCTCTGGTACATCCTGCTGGGGCACCTCATCCGCCGGGAGCGGAACCTCCATATCCTGAAGATCAGGTTTCTCCTCCTGTGGGGGCTGAACCACATCCTCCTTATCCTCATCAGACGGGGGAAGAAGATCATCGGATGGAGGCGTACCCACCACGAACTCGGACGCCTGGCTTATCACGGAGGGTAGGGCCC
>CBDVER010000002.1:0-19476 GCA_965373055.1 uncultured Thermoplasmata archaeon | reverse complement strand
GATATCCGGCCTCTGCGACCCAATCCTGGGAGGTCATCACCTCCTCTCCTGGTTCGATCCTGAGGCCTGACACCATGCCGACGACCTTCTGATTCAGGAAATCCTGGGTAGAGATACGGAACTCCACGGAGACCGTGGCACCGACCGTCCCATTGTTTAACACATTGAGGTTTATCTGCACATTCTCACCCTCAAAGGGGGCGGGATCGTTGAGTGAAATGGAATGGGCCTTCAGGTCGGGCGACCCTATTGCTATGACCCTTCCGTCGTTCGAAGGGTTCTTCCTGGAGATGAATACACGCCCCATGCCAACGGCCAGTGTGGAATCGATCTTCGACCCGATGTTCCTCTGCCAGATGATCCTGTCCTCGTCCGGGATGTTGAGGGTAGTGGTGGATATGCAGTACACCTTGTTCTCCCTGTTGCCGAAGATCAGGACGCCGTCTCCGATGATGGGTGATGAGCCGGATATCTCCCCCGTTGTGTTGAACCTCCAGAGGGTTGAGCCGTCAGTTGAGTCAAGGGCATATACGGAGCCTCCTACATTGGAGTTGTACGGGCCCCACGCCCTCCTCGTTGTCAGGTATATCGTACCATCGTGATAGGACGGACAGGAGGAGATCTTGGGTGGGGCTCCTGACCCCACGTTCACAGACCATATGTCTGCCCCTGTCAGGGCGTCAAGGCAGAATAGCGTCCCGGTCGCGTTTCCGTAGAAAACGTTGCCCTCGGCAAGGAGGGGGTGGCCCTGTATGGTCGAATCGGGGTCCTCCTTCATCCAGATGATATCCGCATTACCTATGGATTTGTTGGCCTCCCCGGTATAACCCTGGTCCCCGTCGAAGAAACCGTCGCTGTCCAGGCAGTAGAACGTCCCCCACCCGTCCGAGATGTAGAGCCTCCCATCGTGGAATGCGGGATTCCTCTGGAAACCCCAGAAGTTCTCCTGAGCCCCCATGGAGAGGGTCCAGTTCACGGAGCCGTTGTGAGCGTTCAATGCGTAGAATGTACTGTTTATGATGTTGGAGGTCCCCACGAACACCTTCCCGTCGGCCACCATCGGTGTGGAGTGGATCGAATCCGCGTGAAGATTGGCATCCCAAAGCCTAGTGTTAGTATCGATATCAATAGCGAAGAAGTGGCCGTTGTCAGCGCCGAAGTAGATCACTCCGTCCATGGCCGTTCCCCCCACTGAGATATGGTAATTGCCAACATAATGGTCCCAGACCACATCACCGTTATCCGGATCCAGTCCCCTCATGTGGCCGTCGCCCGATCCGATGAAAACCATCGAATCGTACAGGATTGGTGAGTCGAACTCCTTCAGTCCCGGAATAACGGTGGTCCACAGGGTGGTATTATCCGCGGGAATCAGAGAGGGAGTATAACCCGTGTGGTTCTCATCGCCCATGTACATGGGCCATGAATCCCCATCCAGAGACGCCTCCCTTGTGGGGGCGGAGATCCAGGATATGTCCATATCACCCTCGATGCCAGAGGCCACAGTGGGTGTGAAGAATACCATTGACGAGGCCAGCATCATGAGAACGGCTAACGGCGATATATATCTGACAAGAACCTTTTCGTTCACGATCATCACTCCACGATATCGGATGATAACCAACAAAATTCTATTTATATAAAAGTTGTGTAACGTCCTTGGTTCATGCACACGGGACTCTTCATATCTCGAAGGTGTCATCCGTTGTCGGGACCAGGACCTCCGTGAAGGTCGAGATGGCGTCTGCAAGCGGTGTTCTGTCGTCCCCATGTACCAGTATGACCTTTGCCGCGCCCGTCTCCTGGGCGAACTGGGTGAGCTGGTCGTGTCCTGCGTGTGCGGAGAAGTCGAAATGGACCACCTCGCAGTCCACTTTCTCGATGACCCCGGCGATCTCGATCGAACCCGTCTCCATCAGCATTCTTCCGTTGGTGTCATCCACCTGATATCCCGTGAGGAGGATGCCACTTCTGGTATCCTTCCTCCTGTTCTCGATGTAATCGAGCACGGGTCCGCCATCAAGCATGCCCGATGTCGTTACCACTATCGGGGCATTCCTGGCCTGGATCCTGTGGCCAGGGTTCTTTACGAACCTGATCGACCCAAGGGCCCGGTTCAGGGATCTGGGGTCCCTCAGGAATCCGGGATTATCCAGGTAAAGTCTCGAAACCCTCGTCCCCATTCCGTGGAGCCATTTCTCCTTCCGCAGCGGTGAGATGATCTGTATCACCTCCTGGGTCCTTCCCACGGCGAAGGCGGGTATGATCACCTTACCGCCCCTTTCAAGGATCTCCTCTATCTTTCTGAGGAAGTCGGATTCCACCTTCTCCCTGTCGGGATGGGGTCGTCCCGAGTAGGTGGACTCCATTATAAGGACGTCGCATTGCGGTGCTTTTACCCCGGTCTGAAGCCTTGTATCGACGGTGTTGATGTCCCCGGTGAACAGGACGTCCGATCCGGACCCATCGTTGAACATGTACATGGTGGACCCGGGGATATGGCCCGCATCGTATGCCGTGACCGAAAATGGGCCTACCCGTATTGTCTGCCCGTACTCGACGTAGTTGAACGACTCCTTGAACCTCCTCACGTCGAACTGATCGTACGGAAGGGTGTAGCCCTCGATCTTGGCGATCTTGATCGTGTCCATCAGGAGGATCAATGCGGTCTCGAGCGTTAGCCGTGTGCCGTATACCCTGGCCCCGTATTCACCGCAGACCCATGGGGCCATTCCGATGTGATCGAGGTGGGAATGTGTGAGGAAAAGGGCATCCGATGGCTTCACCTTTCTGGGGAACTTCGGGGGCTTGGAAGGGGTGAGGCCGTAATCGAAAAGTATCCTCGTCTCCTTCGATTCTGCCACTATGCCGAGGCTGCCTATCTCCTCTACTCCACCAGAGAAACCGATCATCATTTGAGAACTTCCAGCCGTGACCACACAATAACTGTTATAATAGCTTTATTCCATGTTTTTTCGGGTAGGGCCCAAATTGTACCATCTACAAACATTTATTAACAACTTGTTTATAAGGGGATTTCACAACGGCAGGTTGACCATTATGATAATACCGGTAAGATGTTTCACATGCGGAAAGGTCATAGGCCAGCTATACGACGAGTACAACCTCAGGGTCCAGGGAGGGGAGGATGCCAAAAAGGTCCTCGACGAGATCGGCCTGGAGAGGTACTGTTGCAGGCGCATGTTCCTGACACACGTCGACCTTATAGATCAGATCATGCCCTATTCCTGATAACGATCATCGAGGAAGCGTGGTATAGTTGGACTTTATTGAGCAATCTTCACGCTCAAATAAAAGGCCCAAACTGGCCCCACGTTCCACATGAGGCTTTTTGCCTCACTTCATTCGCCAATAAGCCAATGGGGCCGTAGGGTAGCTTGGTCTATCCTTCAACCTTTTTCACAAAAAGGTTGATCAAAAACGTCCCCCCATCCTCCCGAGGCATGGAATATCGGCCGGATCCAAACTGGCCTGCGTTCCGCAGGGGATTATTGCCTCACTTCATTCGCCAATAAGCCAATGGGGCCGTAGGGTAGCTTGGTCCATCCTTGTGCCTTGGGGTGGCATAGACTCGAATTCAAATTTCGACGGCCCCACCACGTCTTTTTAATTCCAATTGAATCCGTATATAAGCGGAATTAAAAAGCCCACCAAATCACCATCTCATCATTTTCTCACCTGATTTGGTAGGGTCTGCGAGCCCAATGACTCAACAATATAGTTGCTCGCAGATTTTACAAAGTTTAATTCCAATTGAATCCGTATATAAACGGAATAGGCCATATGAATGTTAGGTTGACCAACGATTAACTCTTAAACATTCAAACCCTGAAAAATCTACGATATTTTCGGTTTTTTATTTAGGTTTATATTGTACTTGGCCCTTAAATAAAAAAAGCCCACCAAATCACCATCTCATCATCTTTTCACCTGATTTGGTAGGGTCTGTGGGCCTAATAATCAATCATAACTTACATCTTCACGATCCGGTCAGAACGTGACCATAAGGACCCTATATCCTCGTCCCGCTCTTTCCCTCCATCGGCCATAACAACATTTGATAAACTATAAGTATGAAGCTGTTTCTGGGTTGCGTGGAGATATCTATTTGGCCTATTCACCAAGAAAGAACACTCGTAGGCGGGGCGACAGACCACGTATGGATAAGAAATCCACAAAGAGGACCCCGATGTTGAACATTCATCGTATAGGCTATTTCAAATACGATATCAAGGAGCTGATGGCCAGATCGAACATGGAGGAGGATAAGATCCCGTCCTTCATCGCCACCCTGACCGCGAAGGCCTCTCGCATGTCGATCAAGGATGCAAGGGATTACATAAGGGAGGTCGAGGAGAGGGAGTCCTTCTCCAAGGAGACCGCTGACAGGCTCTGCGCCCTTCTCGACCGGTATTCCAAGTACAGATAATCCACGCCTTTGCCATTCTTTCATCATATCCGGCGCAAATTATATATCTCAATAAACCAACCTTAGGCCTGGTGCGGTCCACCCGGTGGATCGTAATGAGATACGGGAAACCCTGAAGAGGGGGAAGGAAGATGTATGCCCTTGAGATACTGGAGATCCTGAGCGACAAATATTCGCTTCAGATAGTACAGTCGCTATCGGTGGAACCCAGTACCATACCACAGCTGAGCAGAAAGCTGGAGATCCCAATGGCCGCATGCTACAGGAGGGTGAACACGCTCCTGAACGAGGGGCTGATACAGGAGGATGGGGGCAACTCAAGGGCGAGGAGGAAGTCCGTCATCTACAGCACAAATATCTTCAAGCTGGACATATCCTTCGGCTCGGGCAAGCTGTTCATAATCACCTATTTCAAGGATGATACCCGAATTGGGAAGGTCATCGACCTCCGGAGCGAGCCGTACGAGGAGCGGACCATTCAGGAGGAGCAGATCCACACGATGAGAATGGATCCCGGAGGCATCAAAATAAGCGGGGAGAACCCCCTGCTCTGATCCGACCCGAATTGCCATGCAGGAAGCGATATCTTTTACCTCGTTATGTGATACTTTATCTCCGAGAATCGTATTAGCCCAATAGATGCCTCGTTACTGCCCCAGGTGTTCTGCCTTTCTGATCGACCCGAACGTGAGCACATGTAACAAATGCGGAGGGCGGATCCACGAGGAACTGGAGAGAAAGGAGAGGTTCCAGGCGGCCCTTGTCAGAAAGAGCCTGCTTGTCGAAGGGGCCTTCTATCCTGTTACAGGTATGACATGCCCAAAATGCGGGGAGAAGGTGGAGGTACTCTCAAGGGACACCGAGGAGTTCCAGATCAAAGGCTCCAAGACCGGGAACGGCCCGGCCGGCGAGGAGTTCGCCCTCTTTCGGGCGAGGGTATCCTTTCAGAAATGGAGATGCCAGAAGGGGCACATGTTCTTCTCTCAACAAAATGTCGAGTGGAAGGAGCTCTGCCCCAGATGCAGGAAACCCAACACCCCCTACGGCGGCATCGTACGGTCCTGTGCAACCTGCAATATCATGGTGCCCAAAGATTACTACAGAAAAAAGGACCCGCTGGTCCTGATGGAAGAGAGAGGTTACATCTACTCTCCGGACCTCAAATGATCAGAGCGCAGTAAGGATTGCCCGATCAACATCGTCCAACATTGATATTTCGGACCACTCCGATGCCGAAGGTCCCGAGGTGGCACCCACCCAGACAAGTAAGAGCTTTCCGGATCCCATGTCCCAGATCGGGCGGGGGGCGGCCATTCCCTTCACTTCAACGCCCATATCCCTGGCAATGCGCCTGAAGGAGTCCGCAATTGACAACTTCTTTTTAATGGCCCCCCTGGGCAGGCGCCCATCGAGGGAGAGGACGTCCCCTCCTCTCCTTACCACGAGCACAAGCTCCACACTGACCAGGCTTCCGTCCAGCGCCTCGGAGACAAGGTCCCTGGCGATCTCGAACTCCGATATCAGCTCCCTGGCCAGATCCGTCAATTCCGTCCAGCCCCCCCGCTCCCCTCCCCTGTGGGATTTCACCAGTGGGCCGCCCATCTCCTCCTCAAGGTGCTTGATAACGCCCCAGGCGTACCTGTAGGACATCGACATGGCGGAGGCGGCCCCGGACAGGGAGCCCGTCTCCTCGATGAGCCTGAGCAGGTCGTATCTCCCCTCCCCGACGATAGTTCGCCCCCTCCTTCCCACCGTGATCTTGGCGTTGGCATCCATACAACCCCATCTCCAGCTAATTATAAGTAACCGACCGATATACACGAACAAGCATATCGGTGGGTCTGTTTGAAAGATAACAACAGGGAAGGGAGAAGAGGCTTCAAGAGGATCAGGGAGGTTTTTATCGGCCCCTCCATGACGCCCATGGTGATCGTCTATCTCTCCCTGTTCGCCGCGATCGGGATGGCCGTGAAGCAGATCGCGTACCCACTGGCCGCTGTGGCGGCCGCCCCGCTCCTCCTTCCGGTGTCACCGCTTGTGGCGGGGGCGTACATGATGTGGCTGGTTGCGGGCCGGGCCATAACCGGCTACAGGTGGAGCGGGACGTTCATGGGAGCAGTACAGGCTTTCGCAGCTTTCCTTCTTATATTCGGCAGACACGGTGCATTCAACTTTCCCCTCTATATCGCAAGTGGGTTGGCGGTTGACATCGTGTTCATTGGTGCGGGGCCGCTGTCAAGGACCATGATAGGATATGTCGCCGCGACCGCGGTATCCTCGGTCGTGGGCACACTTATGGTGGTGGGGGTCGAACTGGAGCTGGGAAACGAGCTTGTCATCGCCTCGGCCCTTATAGCGCTAGGCGGCGGGACCATCGGCGGCTTCGCGGCCTATCAGATCATCACACTTCACGATCGCACCCTGGGGGATAGATATTCGATATCGGTGGACCCCCGGGCATCAGCAGAGGGGAGATAGGAGGTGGCCGGAATGGTCAAAGATGAGCATATGGAAGAAGAAGCGGAAAATGATCAAGCGCCGGATGAGAGGAACGACGAAGAGGTCGAGGCTCGGGACGAAGCCGAGGATGAGGACCTAACCATGCATGGAGGGGATTCCCCCTCTGTAGGCCGGGGGAGGAACCGGATAGCGATCGTCCTGATCTCGCTGATGCTCGTTGTCGCCGGGGGCATCGCAGGGGTTGTCCTCCTTGGCATGAGCCAGGACGATGGCCCGGAGGAGATGGACGAAACAGAGCAGAGGATCGACATCATTTCAGAGGATGCGGGATACGACGGAATACCCTTCATCTTCGCTGCAGAGGTGGCCGGAATGGACCTGGGCGACATGACGATATCCTGGGATTTCGGAGACGGTGAGACCGGTTCCGGTCCCGCTGTGGAACACACCTTTGAGGATACCGGCATCTACACCGTCACGCTGACGATCATGGATGGGGAGAAGATGATCCTCAATACCACAAAGCTGGTGACCGTGGCACCCGCATCGGGGCCCGCAGAAGGGCTGCTTCCCGATGGGCGCATCCCGGATTGGAACATCGAGTTCACCGGAAGCTGCGGTGAGGGGACACTCGCACTGCTGGACATCGTGACCGATCCGGACATGATCAAGAAGATCAACATCACCCTGGAGGGAGAGGATAGGAGCTTTGTCGGCGTGGAGCTGATCGAGGTCTTCGATCTGGCGGGGATCAGGTTCGATGCGGAGGAATACTCTGTCATGGGGGATTCCACCTACACCTCGGATGTGTTCACAACGCTCAGCCTGCCGTTCAATGGGGGAAACTCGACCTATCTCATCCTCACCGAGGATGGGAAATGGCTTTCAAAGACCGATGTGAACAGCACATTCATGCTGATCGGCCCCTGGGGTGAAGTGGTGACAAATGTCCACACCATCGAGATCGACCCTTTCCACCTCCTGATATCAGGCAGGGGAATTCCCGATGATATCTCCCTGACGCTGGACCAGATATTCGAGACATTTGAGCTGTTCCAGTACAACATCTCAGATGGTAGGGAGATCTACCACTTCTCCGGATATCCGCTCTGGCCTATTCTGGAATATGCATCCATACAGAGGAATTCCACCGAGGTATCCTTCAAGGCGATGGACGGATACACCGTGGATTTCCCGGTGAACTACGTCTACGACAACCCCGAGAGCGAGGACCAATTCTTTCTTGCCATCAGCGAGGATGGGGTGTTCTTCGACCGCATGAAAGGGCCTTACATGCTCGTCACGCCGGATGCGGATTACCTGGATAACCCCGCCCAGCCCTGGTACAAGCAGTTCTGGGTGAAGCAGGTATCGAAGATCATCGTGGACGCTGATGACGCACCCGCTCCCGGCCTTCCCTGGGGTGAGCCCGTGAAGGCGGTGCTCAACGTCACCTGGGATGGTGGCTCATGTTCATTCACCTCCTCCGAACTCGCATCCCACTTCGAACTCCTTGTTACCGCGGAGTGCACGAAGGTAAAGAAAACGGGGACCATGATAACAGACGTATACACGGGAATACCCGTATTCGACCTGCTGGAGCTCGCCGGGGCGCCAACGATGTACGGGGGGCTCACGTTCATGTCATCCGACGGATACGCCATGACCGCAGATCCCTGGGAGATCCATCAAGGAGAGCTTGCAGGCAATGTGACCATGGTCGCCCTCACGGAAGGCGGGGAGTGGATCTTGGAGGAGGACGGCGGCCTGATGATCGCCGGCTCTCCCCTTGCCAGCAAATACTGGGTCACCATGTTGGCCGAGATACACCTGGAGGAGTGGACCCTGGAGGTCAACGATAATGAGATCGCCCTGGGAGAGCTGAAGAGCTCGGGCCACACCTACTCGGGAAATGCATCAAAGCTCAGGTCCGACAACACCACAGGCAACATCACGGCTACCGGGGTGGTCCTTTACAGCCTCCTCGATTCGATAATGAACCTGACCGGCATGAACAACGTGACCCTTTTCTCTGTTGACGGCCTAAACGTCACCATTGGACTCCATGACCTGCAGAACAGGTCCGCCTGGAACGTATCTGCTTTCCTGGCCTGGGAGGTCAATGGCGAGCCCCTCTACTACCACAGCGGCCTGCTTAGGCTGATCCTGCCCGATGAGATGATCGATGGGGACGACTGGACGGCGGATATGTGGCTCTCCGGAATATACCGGATAGAGGTGACCCCTTGAAGGGGCAGCCACATCTGATCAACGTGATCGGGCTCAAGAAGAGCGGGAAGACCACGGTAACCGAGGGGATCGTGGCCTCCCTCAGGGCCAGAGGGTACCATGTGGGAACCGTAAAATCAATGGTTCAGTCGGTATTCTCCATGGATACGGAGGGCAAGGACACCTACAGACACGGTAAGGCCGGCGCGGAGTTCACGATATCCCTCTCCCTGGGGGAGACCGTCCTGCTGCAGCGTCACGACGGCGGAAGACGGAGGATCCAGGATATCTCCCATCTTTTCACCGTGGGGACCCAGTACGTCGTATGCGAGGGCCTGGAGGACCCGGGAGCCCCGCAGCTTCAGGTGGTCTGCCTGCGCGATCCCGACGATATGGAGAGGACGGTGCAGGTTCGGATGGTCGATCAAAAGAGCATCATATGCCTATCGGGCGTGTTCGCACAGAAGGGGAGGGGAAACCTCCCCTACCCCCTTTTCAACATAATGGAACCGTCCGAAAGGGAGGAGCTTGTGGACAGGATCATAGAGCGGACCGGCAGGCCGGATCCGGCCGGCAGGCCAGCCGGACCGATCGTTGACCACGGTGAGGCGTGGAGGCCGGGAGTTCTCCCTCCGGGAGAGGTGCCAGAGGTTCCCCCATTTTATCACGGAGGTGAATGATGTGAGGTGGGGGACGGCCGCCGCCGCTGTATTGATCATACTGCTGGCAGTTGGGGCCTCTTTATTTTTCACCCTGCAGGACGAGGGATCAAGTGCATCTTTGACCGTGCTGACGCCTTCCTCCACACACGAGGTGGAGCTCGATGATGGGGCCGTCCCGATCCGCCGGATCATCGAGCAGACGGGAATGACATACGATAACTCGACCGTCCTTGCCGCCACGGCGGATGGGGAGATCCAATCCGTGAGCGGCGGAACCGAGATATCCATCGAAAATGGGAGGTGCCTCCTGGGAGATGGTAGTGAGCTCCTTGGCCTTTCATGGGGGGGTGGGATGGAGATCACGACGACGATGTCGGTGGCGAGGACCGCCCTGTACTCGATGAACCTCTCCGCGCCCGGGGTCCCGTTGGTGTGGGCTGGCGTGGAGAGGGTGGTGGTCCTCGAGCTGGATGGATTGGGGTGGAGCCTGTACTCGGATAACATCGGGTCGCTGGATAACATCTCGGGAATGGATGTGGTGATGCCTGCACTTACCACATATCCGCCCATCACCAACGTGGGGACGGCCATGGCCGTCACGGGCCTTCCGCCCGCGGAGAACGGGATCAGGGCCAGGAGCGATCACACCCTGCTCAAGCCGACCTTCCTGGAGGTGGGAAAAAAAGAAGGGCATTCCACGGCCTGGATCGAGGGAGACAGCGGCTTCCTCGATGCAGATATGGAGAACAACGTGGATTCGGACGGGGACGGCACCATCGACGGGGAGATCCATGAGGCGGTGATGGGCCATCTCATGGCGGGGACGGAGATCGTCCTGGGCCACTATCACTCGATAGATGACTCCGGCCACCGAGATGGGCCTGAAAGCGAGAAACATATCGATGCGATGTTGAACATCAACGGCTACATCGGGGAGGTGATATCGTTTCTGGAGAACGGAAGCATACCCTCGATTCTCATCGTGTTCTCGGACCACGGCATGCACGAGGGCGACGACGGACTTGGGGTTCACGGGGAGTTCAGGCACGAGGATATGTTCTCCATCGTCGGATATGAACTTCTCGGCGGAGCGGAGCCCCTCCCCGAACCCGGCCTGACCATAGGGGATAACATTTCAAGCCCCGTTGAAATAACCTTCGAGGAGTTCATGGAACTGCCCTCCGTGGAGAGCTATCTCGTGATCAAGGGATCGAAGGGAGATGAGGGTGGGATATACAGGGGTGTTGAGCTGTCGACCGTAGTGGGCCTGTATACCTCCGGAGATCCCGTATCCATTCGGCTCTCGGCCATTGATGGATACACCGTTACGCTTCCCGGAGGCTATGCGGATGAGGGGAGCGGCGTGATCCTGGCATATGAGAAGGACGGCGAGGGGTTGGGAGATGACGGCCCCATCCGGCTGATCGTCCCTATATCCCTGGCCGGGGAGTACAACGGCCAGGAGTGCCTCAAGGGCGTAATACGGCTGGAGGTGCACCGCTGAAAGCCTTACACCTGCTGGTGCCCGCAGTGGGGATCCTGCTGATGGTCGTGGGAGCCCTGATCCACATGGACCCTGACAGGGTCTCGCCAGATGAGGATGACTGGTTCGTCCGCGTTTCCGGCATGGTTGAGAACGAGACGGATATCCACATGGAGGAGTTCAGGGGATTGAACACCTCACTTTTCAGCATGGCCCTGGAGGGCACAGGAGAGGATGGGGAGAAGCACGATTACAGGGGAACCCCCCTCATGGAGCTCCTTGTTGGGCAGGGCATGCATGAAAATGCCACCACGGTGACCGTCCGTGCCTCTGACGGGTACTCCAGGTCCTTCTCCATATCGGACCTGGATGGGGGCATACTCCTCGTCCACGAGAGGGACGGAAAAGAGCTGAAAGGGAGGTCCGAGGGGGGGGACGGGCCCATCCGGCTGATAGTGAGCCAGGAGCATGCGGGAACGTTCAACGCCCAGTACAGCGTGAAATGGGTCAGCGAGGTGGTGGCCTCATGAGGACCGGGACCCACCTTCTGATCGTCTCATCACTCTTCTTGACCCTGCTGATATCCATATTCGTCTCGGCCGCATTGACGGATCCGAACGAGGAGGGATGCGACCCCTGCCACGCCGGGAGCAGGCCGGAGGGGGGATATCAGCTTGAACTGCCAGATATCATCGTACTTGCACCCGACAACGTATCGTCCGGAGGGTCCTTTCAGCTTCTGGTGAGGATGGCGGAGAGCGAACCTTACGACCTGATATCCCCTACCGCATCGCTGGACCTGTCCGGCCTCGAGGGCGCAATGGCGGACAGGTCACATGCCGATCTCGAGTGGACGGGCGAATACTTCGAGGCCCTCTTCCGGGTCCGGGACGTCCGCGGGGGGGGGAACATGAAGGTTACTATTTCATTCACAGTACACTACGATCATCCCGACCCGGAGGATGGTGACATAGGCACCTATTCGATAAAGAGATCTCACATGGTCGAGGTCAACGGGGGGGTTCGGGATGATGAGGAGAGGGAAGATGAGGATACGCCCCTACCTCTGATAATTGCACTTCTCTCCGCTGCGGCCACGGGGGTGATCCTGCGCCGGAAGAGGAGCTAGCGATCTCCCTTCGGGGGATCGGCTTCACCTATCGTTCAGCCGGGGAAAGCACCCTTTCCGGCCTGGACCTTGAAGTTGAACGGGGGGAATATCTGGGCCTCGCCGGCAGAAGCGGCGGCGGCAAGTCCACCCTGCTCTACATCCTGTCGGGGCTCGCACCAGGGATGATAAGGGGGACCCTGGAAGGGGAGGGTAACGTTCTGGGAAGATCCCTTCCCCTCTCCCTCCCCGGGATATCAAGGGATATCGGGGTGGTGTTCCAATCCCCTGCCGACCTCTTCGTCCAGGGCAGATGCAGAGATGAGATCTCCTTCTCATTGAGATGCATGGGGGAATCATATGAGAGGGCGAATTCCATGGCCGTGACTGCGGCCCGGGAGCTCGGGATCGACCATCTACTGGACCGTAGGAGCAGGGACCTCTCTGGCGGTGAAAAACAGCTGGTGGCCATAGCATCCTCCCTTGCGGTCAACCCCAGGGTCCTTATCATGGACGAGCCCTCCTCCCAGCTGGACCCCAGGGGCAGGCGGAGGTTCAAAAACGGGATCGAGAGGATCAGAAGGCTCCATCCTGGCATCACCATCATACAGATAGAGCAGCGGTTGGAGTGCCTTCGTTTCTGTGATAAGGTGGCGATCCTCGACAGGGGCAGGATCGTTCACAAGGGCCCGTCCTCCCGGGTGTTGATGGGGGGACTGGAGCGTTTTTCCCTGAAGGAGGACCCCATGGTGGGGGCCTACAGGAAGGCGGTCGAGTTGGGGTTCCACGACGGAAGCGGGGTCAGGAGGGACCTCCTCCGGACCATGGGGGATGCGCTCAGGGGGAAGCTTTCACCGGTGGAACACGGGAAGAGGTCCGGCCCCCTCTCCCTTCACCTTGAAGGCGTGTACTACAGATATCCCGGGTCCAGAGGGGGGATACGGGGATTGGACCTCTCGTTGGAGGGGGTCCGTTCCCTGGCGCTGATGGGGCCGAACGGCTCGGGAAAATCCACGCTGGGAAAGACCATCGCATCCCTAATCACCCCGGACAGGGGCACCGTGAAGGTGGATGGAAAGGTGTTCTACCTATTTCAGGAGCCCTCCAACATGTTCTTCTCCGAGACGGTCGAGGATGAGCTGGGGGGAGTGGACGCCCGGAAGGGAAAGATGTTGGAACTGCTGGAACTTTCAGACCTCACCCGGAGGGAGCCACAGCTTCTCAGCCAGGGAGAGAAGCAGAGGCTTGCAATGGTTCTGGCATTGACCTCCGGAGGCGATCTTCTGGTGCTGGACGAGCCCTTCCGGTCCCTGGACGGGGTCATGATACAGAAGGTAAAGGGGCTCCTCAGAGAGGCGGCCGCCCCTCCCTACATCATCATCACCAACGACCCCGAGGCGGCCTCCTCCGCGGATCGTATGTTGGTCATGAAGGGAGGGCGGATCGTTGGCGATGGGGCTCCACAGGAGCTCTTATCCGATCCGCACATGATGAAGGTGCTCAACTGGCCCATGTACGGGGCCTCCGTCATCGCCCGCAGGTCGGGGATGGGGGGCGGGGGCAGCTATCATCAGATCAAGCTGGCACTGGATAAGGGGGTGAAGGCCTGAAGGGCGGCTTGAAGGAGCTGGACCCCCGCGTCACGTTCATCGGGGTGATCGTGGTGAGCACGGCCGCATTTGTACTGAACGGCCTGACAATGCTCCCCCTCCTTCTCATCCTGCTCCTTATGTGCACGTACCATTCGGAGGATATCCGCAGATATGGAAGGGGCGTCAGGGGGCTTCTGATGATGATGGCCTTCATCGGCCTGATCCAATCCGTTCATCCGCATGGAGAGGGCCTGATCACCCTGTCCATCCCGTTCATTGGAGATGTGGGGATGTTCTCTGTTGTCGGTTTCGAAACAGCGGCGAGGATCATGGGGAGGATCGCCATCCTGGTAATGACCACCATGCTCTTTGCATCGACCGTGGATGAGGGTGAGTTCCTTCGGGGGCTGAGCAGCTTCAGGATACCCTATCCGGCCATCTTCTCGATCAATCTTGTACTGCGCCTGATCCCTGACCTGTCGGAGGACCTGCAGGATATCGAGATGGCCTTCCGTGGTCGGGACCTGGGCATGAGACGAGGATACCTGGGCCGCTGGAGGAATTATCTACGCATGATCAAGCCTCTCTTTCTCAGGCATCTAAGATTGGCCTACCTCATGGGCCTATCGTTGGAGCTGAGGGGATTTACCGGAAAGAAGCCGAAAGAACAGGGAAGCGGGAGAGCCCTCAGGCTGTTCGAGAAGGCTATTTTACTCCTGCTCGCCTCTGGTGAGGTCCTGCTTGTCTCCTGGGGCTTGTTGTTGTAGGGATGGATATCCTACATTCCGCCCAGGCTCGACTCGATGAACGTCTCGGTATGTACAATGCCGGGTATGGAGCGGATCTGGCCAATTATGTTGTTGGCAAGGTCCTCGGGGTCGCTTCCCTTGATGTGCACGATGAAATCGTACTCGCCCAGAAGGGGGTAGGCCTCGATGACGAAATCCAGGCCCTTCAGCTTGTTGAACACCTCATGCTCCACGGCAACGTCACACTTTACCATCATGAAACCGAATACCATAAGCAAGGCAATGACATTGTCTAGCTTTTAGCTTTTTCCCCACGGGAGGCGAATATAATTGATTACAGGTCCCGTCCGGGGGGAAAAGAGTTATATTAAAGCCCGTAATCCCACACAGGTGAAGGGCACCTGTGGGAAGGTTGCGTCAATACGGCGCTGGGGCCCGTCACTATAGCGTTCCAATAAACTGGGGGATGACCAAATGGAGAAGAAGGTAATGAACAGATGGATAATCGTGTTCGGTGCGATCCTCATCCAGCTCTGTCTGGGAGCGATCTACGCGTGGTCGGTGTTCACACCGCCCCTCGTGGCGCCGCTGCCCGATGATAATTTCGTTGATATTGAAACTAGCAATGGAATTGTAGTGGAAATTGTCGGTGAATTAGTGGTTTCCGAAGACAATAGCATTCAGTTGATATTCAGAGACGACCAAAATCAGACAGTAACTGATTTCTCAAATATTACTGTGTCACTTGAACTGCACGATACTGACAATGAGATAGTAGTCAGTAATAAGTACTTTCCATTTACCAAGAAAATAATTAAAGACGGATCGGAAGTTCTTGCTGGAAGCCCATATTATCCTCCACTTGATGAGGCAAATAATAGTTATAATTTTGATACCGGTCGAGCTGATAATGGTAAAGCCCATGTTAATTTGGGGGGCAACTGGCACATAATAATAAATGCAATAAGAATTGACTCTGATGGAAATGCCACATTATATTATGATTATGATATCAATAATCAAGTGAAAACAGGAGATTTTGGTTTTTCAAGAACAGAAACACAGATAATTTTCTCTATCGGTTTGCTTACTTTTGCAATATTCACCATTATTGGTGGAAGACTCACTGCTAAGTTCGGACCAAGAAAGATTGCAATAGCAGGAGGAATTGTCTTGGGTTCTGGCTATATTCTTGGCTCATTTATGGGGACTTCATTCCCAGGATTAGTATTTGCCATTGGTATCCTTGGTGGTGCTGGAATTGGACTTGCATATGTCGTTCCCATTGGCGTTGGTGTAAAATGGTTCCCGGATAAGAAAGGGATGATATCTGGCCTAGCGGTTGCAGGTTTTGGTTTTGGGGCAATGCTATGGATGAAATTGTTCACAGGGTTGAAATTTGGAAAAGTGATCAATTTAACACCTGGCTGGGATGGCCTTTATGCCACATTTACAGTTTCTGAAATATTCCTGATATATGGGATTAGTTTCTTCCTGGCAGTTCTTGTTGGTGGATTGATCATGAGGAATCCCCCAGAGGGATGGAAGCCAAAGGGATGGAATCCTCCTGAGGCAAAAGTTAACGCTGCAACTGGATCTGTGGAATTCACCTCTGCCCAGATGAGAAAGACACCTCAATATTACATGCTTTTCTTTATGTTCATGATTGGAGCTGGTGCCGGTTTGATGGTAATTGGCGTAATCAAACTATTTGGTATCGATGCCCAGCTGGAAGGGGGAGCCACATTTGATGATGCTGATATCATTGCCGGAACCGCTATGGCCTTGTTCTTTTCACTTGCAAATGGGATTGGAAGGATCGCTTGGGGCATTGTTTCAGACAAGATCGGAAGGAAAATGTCATTTGTAGCGATGTTTAGCATTCAGGGATTGATGATGATTGCATTCTTCTTCCTCGCTGGCAACGAATACCTTCTGTATGTCGGGGCAGCCATCATAGGTTTCAACTTCGGCGGAAACTTTGCTTTGTTCCCCGCAGCCACTGCTGATTTCTTTGGAAACAAAACCGTTGGAACCAACTATGGTTGGGTTTTCTTCGCATATGGAATAGGAGGATTAATTGGCCCCATTCTCGGCGGAGTAATGGGTGATCTTGAACTTTGGATGTGGGCGTTCATACCAGCAGGTATTCTGCTTCTTGCATGTGCGGGGGTCGCCTTCATGCTCAAGCCTCCCAAGGCTCCAGAGCAGATAGAGTGATCGAAAAGGAATACGGGGGGCATTTTGCCCCCTTTTTTTTAATTTAAGAGCTAAGCAGTATATAAACCTAAATTAAAAACCGGAAAAATCCCTGATTTTTCCAAGGTTTTACTGATTAAGAGATCAGCAATATTACAACTTAACAGGAAATCTCAGCCAAGAGCTAAGCAGTGTATAAACCTAAATTAAAAAACCGGAAAAAACTTTGTTTTTTCCAAGATTTTTCACTTAAGAGTTAATCAAATCCAAACCTATGTGAAAAACCGGACGAATCTTGGATTCGTCGACGGTTTGAATGTTTAAGAGATAAGCTGCATGCCTACCTAACATTCATAGAAAACATTTTAATTTAAGAGCTAAGCAGTGTATAAACCTAAATTAAAAAACCCAGCACAATTTATTGAATGAAGTATAGTGAAATTGTGCGGGGCTATGAAAACCATAACGTTCTGACATCGTTGTATTTTTCATACCACCGGACGAATCTCTGATTCGTCTACGGCTTTCCTGCTTAAGAGATCAGCAATATCTTATCCTAACAGGAAATCTAAACGTAGTTTATTTTAAAAATATTATAAAAGAGATGAGATGCTCATTTCTTAAAGACGGCTATTGGAATGAGATTCTGATTGAACTCAAGCCTGGCTATCTCGATCGGGTCCACGAGGTCCTTGGGAACCTCCATCAAAACTGGAGCTCCCAATGCGATCTGAAGACCCCTTGCACCTATTATGCGGGCTTTCTCAAAACGTGTGAGCTTCATGTTGCGGGCAATGAAGAGGATTGATATAAACATGTTGCCTTCATCAAAGCCGGGTGATCGACCTCTCCGCATTGAAATTTAAGATCGACAGGTCAGACCGGTTGAGTGCCCACGAGGAGATCGAGGAGAATTTAGATATATGGATGAACGCATTTACGTGATAATCTTAAAAAATATATGCGTTATCTATTAGAAGTTCATAATTTGAGATTCTTGAAGTTTTACGCTCATTCTGATGGTAGTCTGGCAATGTAATGTAACATTTTCTACACAATTAAACATTAGAAGAATAAAATATATATACTACCTGCACATATTGAAATAGTACGCAGTGTACGCACTGTGTGTATAAAGGAACCGAATAGGGAGCGAGGTGATTTTTTTGTTCATCACGCATTCAATCCTCTCTTCTTAACCCCTTGCTCTCTATACTCCTTTACCCCAGACCCTGTTCTATTTTAGCCCATGCTTTTTTCTCATGACACGGTCTGGAGTTCTCCTTGTTATCCAGAACCTGTTGCGGTTTAGCCGACAGGCTGTTTTAAGAAGGGCCTATAGCCTGTTGCCAAAGTATGGGCCTCTTGGATCAATGGTACCAACCTCTGGCAAGGATGACGGTTTGAAAAGATGCCTCCAGGCATCCTCCGGAGGCTCTATCATACCCGCCCTGATCTCCCTATCTACAGAAATTTCCAAAATGGCCAACGACGGGTCGATATGCCTGCATCTCTTGCACCTGAGAGGTTGGCCCGACCCCATGGACCCCATCTTCGCCCCACACCTCGGGCAGGGGGGATTCGAGGAGATCACCTTTTGAGCAGGAGAGAGGACCTCCACCTTCTCCAGGTTGATCACCCTGGTATTGTGGTCATCCGATGGGCGAACGCCCCCGAATATACGTATCCGATCCCCGGGGATGAGGTCAGATAGGGCCTTTCTAAAGCCTTTGGTGGGCTCGTACGCGCCGCATCGGATCGGATCGCCCCCGTCATCCCTGACGTGAAAGAACAGGTGGCTTCCCCTCTCGTATGTTGGGGTAGATGATACCGTAGCGACCATTTTGATCGATGAATGATCCCTGATCGATCGGACGTCAGGGATCTCCTCGATGTGGGCGTCCATGTGCTGGTTGGTGGCCCACAACACCCACCTCTCCACTCCCTCCGCCTCTACCTTCGATGCCATCGCCAGGGCCTCCTTGGGGTCCATCCCTCTGATGCCGAACAGGACCGGACAGGGTGACCTCGGGATGCAGAGGACCTTTCCATCCCTTGATACGTTGAAGAAGGTGGAGGGGTGCTCAAGGGCCGCTTTGATGATGCTCGCTTCATCTACCACCTTGGGCCCTTTGTCCTCTCCCGACCGGTAGACGATCACCTCATAGGTTGTGTCTGTCAATTCCGCACCAACAGCCGCCAGTGCGCCGATCAATCCCCGTTTGTTCTTCCACCCCCTGAAGAGCGCATTGCTGTTCCCCGCAAGGCGGAGCGCCTCCCGGGTGTCCAGGACCTCATGGAGCGCCCTGTGATAGAACCCATTCACGGTTTTTGGTATGTCTCCCTCCAGCACGACCAAACCCGGATTGGTCTGAGGGTCCTCGAAGACCGAGAGCTCCGTAACGGCCTGTTCCGATATCCTGAAGATATCTTCCCTGATACCCCCCTCTCCCTCCAGCCTGAGGCATACCGCCCCGTTCCCCCTGGTCTTCCAGGGGATGTTGGGATTGAGCCTGATCAGCTCCGGGTGGGAGGCGCATTCTA
>CBDVER010000001.1:0-20070 GCA_965373055.1 uncultured Thermoplasmata archaeon | reverse complement strand
AAGATCTCATTGATCATGCGCTTTTCTCCGAACCCGATAGACATGGTCCACTCTGCCATGGTTCCTGCAGGTTGCTATATTCCCGGTTCTTCCATGGGATATCTTACGATATCATCCTTGGTAATGGGCTTGTGTGGGGAAAATTGGATATTCTATTGATAACAATCCCCACAACCAGATGAGATTCTTCCCCCTGGACATACTGACCGGATCGTTGCTCATATTTTCAATGATCTCCATACTGGTGAGCATATACGTTCTCAGGTACCGGGGTGGAAAGGGCCCGATCGTGATGATCATCTCATCCATTGTTCTCCTCCTATCATCCTCATATTCGATACTTTCATCACTGGAGATGATCGAGGGAGGGATGATCCCGTTCTATATCGGTGCGGGAATAGGCGGCCTCGGCGTTGTCATATCGGTATACCTCTGGAGGCGCCCCCCTTGAAGGACCCTCTTGACCTCCCGCTGAGAAAGAGGATCTATGATCATATCAGGTTGAACCCGGGAGTACATTTCAGGGAGGTCCAGAGGAACCTGGACCTGGCGGTAGGACAGCTCGATTTTCATGTAAATGCCATGATCAAGGGCGAGGTCATCGTAAAGGAGATGGAGGCGGGAAATGCAAGGTTCTATGTGAGGGACCGCTTCAGCAGGGATGAGAAGAAGGCTCTATCCGTCCTGAGAAGGGACATCCCAAGGGGCATTGTATTGTACCTGCTGGACCGGCCCGGCTCATCCCCCTCAAGGATACTTGAGGCTTTCAGTATAACCAACGCAACGTTATCATATCATCTCAGAAAGCTGGAGAAGGGCGGTATTCTGAAAGCGGAGGCCGAGGGGCGGTCCAGGCATTACTCGGTTACGGACCCTGGCCTGATGGAGTCCCTGCTCCTCTTGTACAGGTCCAGCCTGTTCGATCGGGTTATACAGAAGATATCCTAACGTCCCCTGTAATACCTGTTCTTCCTCAGGTCCAGGCCGTCCGAATCGTCCCTGCCCCCCTTCCTCCCCAGAAGTGAGATCGTTATAATGATCACAACGACCATGATCGCCCCACCGATAAGGGCCGAATATATGTGGTCCACAAGATAATCAATGGACTCCTCCGCTGCCGTACCGAAGGCCTCGATGAACCCATCGAGAAACTCCAGTATCCCACCCGTCTCAACCGATACCACATCGGATGAGATCTGCATGGACAGGTCGAGCACCACCTCATTCTCCACCAGCTCCCCCTCCGTTTCCACCTCTATTGTGGACGAATTCATCTCCTGCTGGATCAATGCGGTCCCATCCCATGACGCACTACCGACCTCATCGCCCTTATCGTTGCGAAATGAGAACCGGTTTCCTCCCAACCTTCCGGCTTCCTCCTCGCCACAGGAGAAACAGGCACCGCCTCCGTTTTCCAGGGAATACCGATAGCCGATCCGCAGCTCCCCCTCTCCCACCCCTTCCAGCTTCAGTTGATATGATACCTTACTTGACCCATCCATAACCTCGGTGGAGAACCTGACCTCTACATTGATCTGGTCCCCCTCCTGTGTTCCATTCCCGACCAACATGCCCTGCATAGAATATCGGATACCATCCCCTTCTTCGACCAGGTCCCATTCCTCGCCAGCGATGTCGAGATCCCAGGTTCCGCTGCCGTTTTCAAGGGAGACCGAATCGATGGAGAAGGATATGCCGTCAAGGAGATCATCCGGGAACATCCCCACGTGTGGTTCGCGCATGGCATACCTGAACGTGTATCCCTTACCCACGGATAGGTCAGAGGAGTCCTCCTCGTTCCAGGGCATTCTACCGATATCGTCTCCTGATCCCCCCCCGGGCCCCTGTGCCATGTAAGCGTTGGCCGTCACGGGAAGGAGTAACAGCACAACCAGAGCTGAGATGGCTCCGAGATATAGATTCCACTTCATGATCACTTATATGGGGGGAGGGTATATAATTCGAATATGGAACAGAGCTCTAGATTAAACCTGATTGAAAAAGGTTTGATCAAGTTTTGATCCTGCAGCCGCACCCGATCCCATCCCTGGAATATCTAGACGTTTGTTCCACATCTAGAGGCTCGTTCCATAACGGGGTTAAATACCCTCCCCCATGGATATTCAAGTGGTGTTAGAGATCGAAGCCACAGGAGGTAAAAAAAATGAAAACCAAGGCGATGGTGGTCGGAAGCATGGCTGCTTTTGTACTGCTGGTAGGTGTAAGCATCTTCGCGGCCGGTTCCGGCCTATCGGATGATGCTGTACCCGCAGGAGACATGATAGGCGACATCCTCAGGGAGGGTCAGGATAACGGGCAGGGAGACATGAAGAGGGTGATGAACGAGGAGTGTGTCCTTGATGAGCCCCAGAAGACGCAGGAGCAGGCCAAGGATGGATCTTGCGGTGAGGATGGGGCTGTTAAGGAGGGAGAGCAGGCGGGCGAGCCCGAGCAGACCCAGGAGCAGGCAAGGGAGCAGACCAAGGACGGCTCATGCGAGCAAGAGGGAGAGCAGGCAGGCGAGCCCGAGCAGACCCAGGAGCAGGCGAGGGAGCAGACCAAGGACGGCTCATGCGATGAATACGCTGAAGAAGTTGACGCAGATGTCCTTTCAGCGCCCATACACGATAGGGACCGGGATCAGGTGAACGGCGGAACCGGACCTCAGTACAGAAATGGTGAGGAGTGAACGTATAGCAATAGTTTGATAGGGGCCGATATCGGCCCCACTTTTGGTATTTGAATCAGTGTGTGAACCGGTAGACCTTCTTGGAGGGGGCCAATGGGGCCTTAGAACCGGGAGGTTTCAACCGGTTCAAATTTTTTTTTTTGCTGAGTTCACGTAACTGCCCTCTGCCTGATCGCATCGGAGAGCTTGACCTTTGTTATGTGGTTGGCGCTGACATAGGATGCTATTACCGCTGATAGGGTGGCGATCAAACCAGTGATAACGTACACCGCGATCGGCACCTCAAGGACGTAGTACATCATCCCCTCCACCATGTATGACATGGCCCATCTTGTGATAATAACCCCAAGAGGCAGGCCAAGGGCCAGGCCCCCTGCAAGCAGGATCAGCGTCTCCGTCACGATCATCCTTCTGATCTTCCCCGGCCTGGTCCCTATGGCGCGGAGCGATATGAACTCCATCTCCCGGTCAAGGATGTTGAGCACAACAGTTGTTGAGACGAACAGGACCTCGGAAATGATCCCGAAGATGATGAATATGGAGAACATCGCTATCATCCCCTCCAGCATGCTCTCCATACCGTGTACCACATCGTCGGAGTAGGCGAAGGAGGCTATGGGAAAAACCTCCCTCAGGGAGGATTCAAGGTCATCCTTGGACCCCCCGCCCATATCGAGGATGATGGCGTTGACCGTCCCTCCTGTGAGCAGCAGCTCCTCCGATTGATCAAGGGACATGAGTATGGAGTCGTCCATCAGCTCTCCTGTTATCCCCGTCACGGCCGTCGTGGTGGTGACGTTCCCCACCAGGAATGTGATGGTTGAATCCACCTTCAGGTCGAGGTTGCTGGCAAGGACCGAGCCCACGAGCACTCCCCTGGAGAAATCCCTCTTCCCATCGATAACGTTGTAGTTCCTCAGGGTGGAATCCGATGAGAAAGCCTGAACGTGGACGAACTCCATGTCGTCCCCCCTGACGATGGGGGCAAAGTCATCCAAAGTGACCTCGGCCCCGGTTCCAGCAAATTCCGGGCCAGATAGAATGGAAATTGCCTCGGCTCTCCCCATCCTGTCGATCATGGCCGCCTTGAGGTCCCACGTCTCGTACTTCTCGTAGTTGTTCTCCACGGGCTGCAGGAAGCCGAGGGCCATGGTGAGGCATGCGAACACCAGGAGGAATGAAAAAGCCAGTGAGATCATCGTTATGCCTGTCCTGACCTTGTGCCTGCTGAGGTTTCGAAGTGGGATCCTGGGCAATATTGGCCTTCTGTAGGCGATGATATCGAACAGCCTTTCGAGAATGGGTTTTTTGGAGAAATCCTGATTGCTGTATTGTGATGTCAGGGCTGCTCTTGGGCCGATGCTTATCACCTTCAACGATCCAAGGAAGGCGCCCAGGGTGGAGATCAGGATCCCTATGGACCCGAAGATCAGGGGATATATCCAGAAGATGGTGGTGACAGGATCGATCAGCCCGATCACCGAGGCATACGCCATAATGATCAGATATGACATGGCGATCCCCATGGGCACCCCAATTATCGCCCCCATGGTCCCCATCAGGGCTCCGAACAGGCAGTAGTGGAATATGATGTCGCCTCTCCTCCCCCCGAGAGCGCCCATAACGCCGATATACGGGCGCTGGGAGGCGATCAACCTGGCAAGGGAGTTGTAGATCACCACGGCGGTTACGGCGAGGATGATCACCCCGAAGACCCACCCCATCTGCCCCATCCCTTTCGCATCCGCCCTTGAGAACTGATAGTCGAGCTCCTCCGTTCCCAGAAGGGATCTGGTCACACGGACCCCATTTTCGGTGAGATACGTGACAACCTCCGCCTTGACCTCATCGGGATCATACCCCGGTTTCACGGTGATCAGCACCTCATTGAACGTCGATCCGGTCAGGTTCATCTCCTTGATCGCCGTCTCGTATGTGGTGAAGAGGGGCATGAGAAGTGTTGGCTCGGGCCATCCGGTATCGCTCACTACGTAGATGTATTCCGGTGAGGCGGCGATCCCTGAGACGGTGAGCGATATCGTGGTATTATCAGCATATATTATCACCTCCTCACCGACCCTCAGGTCATTCCCATCTGCGAACAGGTTCCCCACCAGGGCCTCTCCTGATGTCGGGGAGCTGAAGGGTCTGCCCTCCGCGATCTGGTAACCGTTGATAAGGGCATACGGCTTTCCTTCCATGTAAGGTGAGGCTATCCAATGTGTCTTGTACCGCTCCTCTCCAAGTTGAGCCTGCGTTTCGAGGAATATCCTTCCGCTTACCTGGTCGACCCCGTCGATCGCCCCGATCTCCTCCAGCTGTACCTCCGACATGTCGAACTGGATGTCGATATCCTCGTAGTTTGTGTCGTCGAGCCTCTTGTCAAACGATCCAAGGGCATCCCTGGTCGCATTGACGAGCCCGATACCCAGGCTGACCGATAGGGCAATGGCCATGATGATCGAGAGGGTCCTCATCTTCGACCGGAGAAGGTCCCTTATCGCTTTCTTCAGGAGTATGATCATTCCCTCATCACCTTCTTTGCCTCCGGCGTGGCCTCCTCTCTATCGGAGATCCTGCCGTCCCTGAGGTGGATCACCCTGTCCGCTACCCCGGTTATCGAGATGTCGTGGGATACGACCACGAAGGTGGTCCCCTCGCGTTTGTTGAGGTCCCTCATCAACTTGGCGATCTTGGTCCCCGTTACCCAGTCCAGGTTCCCCGTGGGCTCGTCCGCAAGGACGATCTTCGGGTTCTTGACAAGGGCCCTTGCTATCGCCACCCTCTGCTGCTCCCCTCCGCTGAGCTGGGATGGGAACATGTTCGCCTTGTCCGGTATTCCGACGAGGTCAAGGGCCTGGCGGGCCCGTTTCATCATGTCCTTCCTGTCGCGGGCCATCTCGAGGGTCAAGGCAACGTTCTCGGCTGCGGTGAGCGATGGGATCAGGTTGAAGAACTGGAATATCCAGCCAACCGTATCCCTCCTGTATCCAGAGAGTTTTTTCTCTTTGAATCCCACGATATCCTTTCCCTCGACCACGATCGAGCCTGAAGTGGGGGTATCTATCCCTCCGAGGCAGTTCAACAGCGTCGTCTTTCCCGAGCCGCTGGGCCCCAGGATCACGAGGAACTCGCCTTTTTTCACCTTGAGGTCTATACCTTTGAGGGCCTGGACCTCCACCTCACCAAGGTTGAACGTCCTCTTCACTCCCTTTACTTCAATTATGTTCATTCTCCGGCCTCCTCATCGAATGTGACGTATGTTCTGATAAGTTCAGCTTTCAATGCCCCAAGGTCGATCTTGGTTCCCGTCTCCTTCAACATCGCATAATAGAGGGCGATCCCGTCCATGTTGGAAAGGAGGAGCATGGCCTTCATGTATGGGTCCTTGACGCCCATTCCCCTGTAGATCTTTTCCACCATGGAGACATAGCTGTTCAGGAAATCCATCCAGATGGTGGTGTCCTCTTTCCTCCTCATGGCCTCGTCGAAGATGGACCAGAAGAACCTGGTGAAGATGGTCTCATTTTCAATGAGGTCCATCATGGACTCGATGAAATGTATCAGAAGGTCCTTTCCCTCCATCTCCTCCATCAGCTCTTCACTGAAGGCCGGCTCCATGTGCGTTTGAGCCCACCACATGAGGCAGTCCCTTCCCAGCGCATATTTTGAATCGAAATAGTGGAAGAGTCCCCCTTTTGAAACACCGGCCTTTTCGATGATCTCGCTCAGCGAGACCTTGTCGTATCCCCTGCTCGAAAACAGCTCGAAGGCGGATTCGAAGATCCGCTCTTTCATGTCTGATCCGGGTGTCATATCTATCCCTTCAAGGTTCCCGACCGACCGGTCGGTCTGTTATTTTCACCGAAGGAGGAGGCCATATAAAAGAGTTCGTATTGCTCCTTCTCTCTCCGGGCCCGGTTGGATATATTCGGCCACATCCCCTAAATAATCAATTTATATCACTGTCCCCCATCTACCCCGGTACGGAGCGCGGTTCAGATGCTTGTTCACACGGTGTGGTACGGGACATTCCTCCTGGAGAAAAAGGGGGACGAGTGGGAGGTTATCAGGTTCGTGGAGGGGCCTGTGGATGCCGGAGAGCTTGCATCGGAGCGGGAGGCGATCTCACGGGGAGAGCTTCTGGACCGGGAGCGTGAGCTTCTGGGGGAGGGGGGGATCACCCAAACATCCGACGAGAGGATCATCTCCCATATCGATGGTGAAAAACTGGTGCCCTTCGTTGACATCAGGGTCCCCCCCCCCGGGGAGATGGGCCTTGATATGGCCCTTCTCACAGAGGCTAATATTATCAAGGCGAGGAGGGAGACGGTATCATCGATGACGGACGGGAACATCCTCTCGACGGTGGGCGGCCTCACGGATGTGGACACGTCGCTGAACCTGATGATAGAGAGGATCAGGGAGTGGTACGTCAAGTACTGGCCGGAGATAGACCCCCATATCGAGAAGGAGTCGGTGCTCAACGGCCTGATGAGGTCACCGCATCCGGACGACCTCATTGTCTTCCTTGAGGAGAACGATGCGAAGGCCCATAAAAAGCTCCTTTCGACGGTGCCCGACCAGGATATTGACCGGGATTCGCTCATCGGCCTATCGATCCTTGCGGGGTCCGCCAGGTCCCTGATGGACACCAGGAGGACGTTGGAGGGATACCTCGAGGAGGAGATGAGGCAGGTCGCCCCGAACCTATCCGTGGTCGTGGGGCCCCTCATCGGCGCAAGATTGATACATGCCGGGGGCGGGCTCAAGAGGCTGGCGCTCCTTCCGGCCTCCACGGTGCAGGTGCTGGGTGCCGAGAAAGCTTTCTTCAAATTCCTCAAGGAGGGCGGAAAACCTCCAAAACATGGTGTCCTGTTCCAGCATCCCTGGGTACATTCGGCCCCCAGGAACATCCGGGGCCGGATAGCGAGGACAATTGCCTCCTCGGCTGCGCTGGCGGCAAGGCTGGACGCCTACGGCGGCACGGGAGGGGATGAGATAAGGCTCAGACTGGAGGGCAGGATAGAGGCCGTAAAGGAGAGGAAGAAGGGCCCTGCAATAAATGGTGGAAGACAACCCCCCTTCCGCGAAGGGTGGTGGGCCGACAAGACCCATGACAGGAAACGTCAGCACAGGTCCCAGCGTCGCAGACACAAGAGGTAATGGGGATGAAAGGAGAAGGAGGGGTGGTCCTTCCCGAGGGGATGGACAGCAGGGTCAAGGATGCCCTGGATATGTGGGGCATCAGGTCGCTCTATCCTCCGCAAAGGGACTCTTTTCCGGCGATAGCGGAGGGGAAGAACCTCGTCGTCTGCGTGCCAACCGCCGCGGGAAAATCGCTGATAGCCTATTGCGCGATCGTCAACAGGGTAGTCAAGAAGGGCAAGAAGGCGCTCTATATCGTTCCGCTTCGGGCCCTGGCATCCGAGAAGTTCGAGGAGCTCAAGCAGCTCAACCGCCTGGGGATAAAGGTGGCGTTATCGTACGGCGACTTCGACGACGATGACCGTTACCTGGAGAGGTTCGATGTGGTGGTGGCCACGTCGGAGAAGGCGGATTCGCTTCTGCGGCACAGGACCAAGTGGCTTTCGGACCTATCGGTGATAGTCGCCGACGAGGTCCACCTGCTGAATGACAAGAGAAGGGGGCCCACCCTTGAGGTGATCCTGACCAGGTTCAAGCAGCTGAATCCCAAGGCCCAGATGATATGCCTCTCCGCCACCGTGAAGAACAGCGCGGATATCGCAGGGTGGCTTGGTGCGGAGCTTATCGAGAGCGATTTCAGGCCGGTGAAGCTGTCGGAAGGCGTCCTCTACGGTGGAACCGTGAGGACATCCGACGGGAAGGAGAGTACGATCGTTGCAGATACGGGCGATCCCGTAACGGATGCAGTTCTGGACGTGGTCCTCCACTCGGATGACGGCAGGGGCCAGGCCCTGGTGTTCGTATATACCAGGAGGAACGCAGAGGCCGCGGCCGTCAACATGTCCAAGGTACTTGGTTCGCGGCTCTCCGAGGCCGATATCGCCCGCCTCAGGGAGATCTCCGACCGCCTGGGGGGGGATTCGAGGATAAACAAGAGGCTGAAACAGGCCGTATCGGGCGGGGCCGCATTCCATCATGCCGGCCTCTCGAACGAGCACAGGAAGCTGATAGAGGCCGCGTTCAAGGAGAGGAGGATCAAGGTGCTCTTCGCCACCCCCACCCTGGCTGCGGGGATCAACCTCCCCGCCAGAAGGGTGATCGTAAGGGACTGGAAGCGGTTCGAGCAGTTCAACCCCCAGGCGCCGATCCCCGTCCTGGAGGTGAAACAGATGTTCGGGAGGGCGGGGAGGCCCCGCTTCGATACCGAGGGACAGTCGTACATATATGCGCGTAGCGAGGAGGAGGTGGACCTCCTGATGGAGCGTTATATCTGGGGAGAGGTCGAGGAGGTCTATTCGAAACTGGGATCGTTCCCCGCCCTGAGGATGCACATCCTGTCGTCGTTCGCCACCAACTACGTCAGGGACATGGACGAGCTCTGGGAGTTCATAAGGTCCACCTTCTTCGCCTACCAGAACGATACCTGGAAGATAACAACTGACGTCGAGGACGTGATATCATTCCTGGAGGAGGAGGAGTTCATCAAGGTGGATGGGGACAACGTCGAGGCGACCGATTTCGGAAAGCGGGTGGCGAGGCTGTACATCGATCCGCTATCGGCAGTGGTCCTTCGGAAGGCGCTCCTGTCGGAGCCGAAGAAGCTCACACCCTTCTCCATCCTCCAGGCCGTCTGCTACACGCCGGATATCCACAAGATGTTCGTGCGGAGGAAGGAGTACGAGAAGATACTCGAGGAGATCTACAGCAGGGAGGATGAGCTGCTGATGGAGGTCCCCACCGAGAAGGCCGATTACGACTTCTTCCTGGCGTCCGTTAAATCGGCGATCTTCCTTCTGGAATGGATCGGCGAGGGCGAGCTCGGGATGGAGGCGAACGAGGAGCGGCTCGAAAAGCTGTTCAACGTGGGCCCGGGAGATATCAGGTCAAAGGTGGATACAGCCAAATGGATCCTCTACTCCATGAGGGAGCTGGCCAGGCTGTTCAACTCCCCGATGGCGAAGGATATCGATCTTGTGGCCCTGAGGGTGGAGCACGGCATCAAGAAGGAGCTTCTGGAACTTATAGGGATAAAGGGCGTGGGCAGGGTCAGGGCCAGGAGGCTGTTCGATGCCGGTATAAAGGGGTCGGATGATGTTCGGTCCTCCACCGTTCAGAGGCTATCCTCCGTCCACGGCATCGGGAGGGTCCTTGCGCTCGCCATAAAGAACGAGGTCCTGGGGCCCGAAGGGGAGATCCTGGAAGAGGATGAACCGGGTGAGGAGGGGGTTGGATCGGGCCAATCCCGGCTGGGCGATTTCTCATGATGTAAAACCCTTTTAATAGCCCCTTTAAGATAGTGATGCGATGGATCTGGAGGATATGGTGGATACGCTCAAGGATGGGTTCACGTTCTTCATGCCGGTATTGACCGTCATCCTGCTGGCGTCGCTTCTGGGTTTCTTTGCCACGCTCTCCGCCACGGATGTGGAGGCCTCCGTCTTCACGGCGGAGGAGGATGCCTCCACGGGAAGCGAGGCGACCATGGGCGTTTTCAACGCGCTTTTATTTGTTCTGCCCGCCGCTCTGGGAAGCTTCGGGATAGTGTATCTGATCAAGTCGGGAAAGAAGAAGCTGCTCAAGAACGTCTTTCGGGGGATGCTCACGGTCGCCTCCAGCGTGATGATCATGCTATTTTTCTACCTGTTCAACGATGCGCTCGCACAGAGGATATGGTATGTTCTATATGTGCCCCCATTCGGGGCAATAAACACGATATACTTCGACAGCCAGACGCTTCTGTACATGGGGGTTGGCGGCCTTATGGGGGGCTACCTGCTCACATCCATCATCATGTGCAAGGGGTTCAGGAGGAGCCAGAGGAACTCCGCACTGATCGTCCTCTCCGCATTGATGGGGGCCTTCATGGCGATCATACTGCCGACCTGGACCGTGGTGTTCCTGCTCCTTGCGCTTGCCGTGTGGGATATCTACGCTGTTTTCAAGGGCCCGATAAAGGACCTGGTGGAGATGGACATGAACGGGCAGCTCATGGCCCGCCTGAATTTGAGGAAGAGGATGTCGCGGCTGGATATCCTTGGGGACGACTCGGAGGAGTTTCCCTTCCAGAACCTGACATACGAGGCTGATGTCTGGGCCCTGGGTATCGGGGACCTCGTATTCTACTCCGTCCTTGGAGCTCATTCGCTGTTCTATTCCATACCCTATATTCAGACCAACGGCTACTGGGTGATGCCGCTGTTCTTCGTTCCCGTTGTGATCGCCATACTTATCGGGTTCGCCTACACCATCCACAGGTTGAACAGAGGGGGGGAGGATTCCATCCTTCCGGGCCTCCCCATTCCCATGTTCCTTGGGGTGGGCGTGTTCTGCCTGATGATGCTCCTTGCCAGCTTCATCCTCTGAATTGGTTGTTGCAACCCCTGTCCATGAACTTCAGAGTAGCCTTTCCGACAGCTTCTCTATCATGTCCTTGGTCATCGACGTGATGTCGTGTGATGGGGACCAACCCCACTCCTCCCTTGCGGCTGTGTCGTCTATGGACATTGGCCACGAGTCGGCGATCTCCTGTCTGAAGTCTGGTTTGTAGGTGACCTCCAGTTCTGGGATGTGGACCTTTATGGCGTCTGCCAGCTCCTTGACGGAGAAGGACATTGAGCCAACGTTGAAGTCGCAGTGGTGGACCAGGTTCTCCAGGGGGGCCTTTGCAAGGTCGATGAGGGCCTTGAGGGCATCGGGCATGTACATCATGGGGAGGATCGTGTCCTCCTTGACGAAGCACTCGTATTTTTTGTTCTTGATAGCCTCGTAGTATATCGCGACGGCGTAATCGGTGGTGCCGCCGCCGGGAAGGGTCTCGGAGGAGATGATGCCGGGGTATCTAAGCCCCCTGACGTCCACGTCGAACCTCCTGAAGTAGTAGTCCCCGAGAAGCTCTCCTGCGACCTTTGTGACCCCGTACATCGTCCTGGGTTTGAGGACCGTCTCCTGTGGGGTGTTGTCCCTGGGGGTCTCGGGTCCGAATGCGGCTATGGATGAGGGGTTGAGCACACGAACGAGCTCTTTTTCTCTGGCGCACTCTAGGATGTTGTGGAATCCGTTCATGTTGACGTCCCATGCGAGCATGGGCTTCTTCTCTCCTACAGCAGATAGGATGGCCGCCATGTTGTAGATGGTGTCGATATCGTACTTGTCCACCAGGTCGTAGAGGTCCCTCTTGTTGTTGATGTTGATGACCTCGAGGGGGCCGGAGTCCCGTACCTTGTCGGATGGGGGGGACCTGTTGATCCCCGCAACGACGTTGTCGTTGCCGTACATATCGCGAAGCATCATCACGAGCTCGGACCCTATCTGTCCGGCGGTTCCGGTTACAAGTATCCTTTTCATTGGCCTGTCTGACATATCTTTCACCTTCATTCCCCGTATTGGATTTTGATTAATCTATATTTCTATTGGTGTGGGGGCCACTCCTAGAAAATATTTTATCCTTTGTGAACTTGAAGGGCACTGTCCAACCTCATTGGGATCATGGGCCAGTGGTCTAGCTGGTTATGACGTCGCCCTTACAAGGCGGAGGTCCCCGGTTCAAATCCGGGCTGGCCCACTCTTAATTTATTACTGTTTATGTTCGAGTGGGCCAGCCGGATTTGAAAACGCTTGACTAAGTCCTACGGAATTAGTAGCGGCTTTCAAAAACATAGTTTTTGAAACCTCCGGGCTGGCCCACCAGCATTTTTAAACAACTTATAAGCGGAGCTGGTGGGCCTGACCATATAAGTTAATCTAAACGATGGTATGACCAAAACCGTAGATGAACAGCTACCAGCTGTTTTGGTCAACTACCGGGCTGGCCCACTCTATTTTTAGTTCAAGTCCCATTTTTTCCTGTATTCTCACGTTAATTTCAGACTCGTGAATCTAGAATTTTATGGCTAACCTTAAGTTGATTCGCATTACTGAAATACACCTTAAATGGTCTATTCAATCCCTATGAGGATAAACTGGATATCTTTGGTACATCCAAGAACTCGAAGATTGGTCCCCGATCACACAAACCTTTAATATTAGCATATTGGCCATAACAGTATTCTCCCTGGTCACAGAACCTCTTTTTATTATAACCCCCCTGAAAGAGTAGAAATAATTGGAGGCTGTCTTGTGGCCTCCGCTTATGGAGGATGAAAGTATGAAGCGGATTCTCTCAATGGTTATTATATTCATGATTATTATGGGCGGTTCCATTGTTTTCTTTGGGATCGATGATAGTATCAATGGAAGGCTTTTAAACGATACGATTCTCACGATGAGGTCCCCTATCTTGATTGATGGAAATACCGATTTCACTTCGGGTAATGGTGTGAGTTCTGGTTCCGGTTCTGTTTCCGATCCCTATATCATCGAGAACTGGAAGATTAGTGCGAAAGATGGACACGGGATATATATCATGGATACGGATGTTTATTTCATAATCAAGAACTGCATGATAGAAAACGGGGGAGAGTTAAATTATAACGGAATCTATTTTGATAACATTCGGAACGGATCAATAGAAAACTGTCTTTTTGAAAATAACGGTGACGGTGTGTTCGGTTGTGCATCCATGGATATCACCGTTCACAACAATACATACAACAACAACGGCGCTGGGATACTATTCTACGAGGGGAGCAGGAACATCACGATCACCAATAATACCCTTAGCAGTAATAGAGAAGGTATCTTGTTGTGGTCTTACGTTGACCGCTGCTATGTGGCCAATAACACAATAAGAAGTTCCAATTTAGGGATCCGCCTCCTTTCCTATTGCGATCACAACATTGTGGAGTATAACAACATCTTAGAAACCTACGGGAAAGGCAGCAGTGGAATAAAGATAGATTCAGGCTCCAACAACGTCATCAGATACAACAACTGCAGTGGAAATTTCAGAAGTGGGATCTCCTTCATAGAATCGAATGATAATTTAATACAAGGCAATATATTCATGAACAACAAAACCACAGGAGACAGACTTCGCAGTTATGGTATCATGCTCTCTTCGTCAAAGAACAACATGTTCAAGTATAATTCGCTGATAAACTGCGGGATCCGGTTCTACTGGAGCGAGGATAACGACACCATCTCGAATTCCATAGATAACTCCAACAAGGTAAACGGCAAGGACATCGTTTTCCTTAAGGAAAGCAGTACGGAGCAGGCCATAACTGGCGACTATGGCCTCGTGATCCTCGTTAAATGCGAGAACAAGATCATTGAGGATATGAGCTTCGACGATATCTCGCCGGGAATAACGATCATCGATTCGTCAAGGATCAAGGTTCAGGATATCGTTTTCCGGAACAGCGCTGAAGGGATTCTCGTCGAGAGTTCCAGTTGGATAAACATCCACGATATCGAGATCAGAGATTTCTATTCAGGAATATTTTTCGAAGAGTGCAGGGAATCAGGCGTATACAACAGTTCTTTCCTTTACGGTCAATGCGGTATCATGTGCTTTGGCACAAACAATTCAACAATCGAATATAATGAGATGACAAGCGTGGTGGAGGGGATCTATTATCAGACAAAGGGAAGTGGCGGTCTGATCAAGGAGAATGTGGTATCCGGTGGGAGGCGAGGTATGTGGATCGAAGGTTCAGATCACCGAGTTATCCGGAACGTGATAGACTCCAACACGGATCGCGGTCTGGGTATTAATTGCGAAGGTGTGACGGTCTTGGATAATCAGATCATTGGCAATGGAGTTGGGATCGTGATACGATATATCACCGATACCTTGATCGAGAATAATGTCATTATGTGTAACAGGGAAGGGATCGTAATATGTACCGGTGTGAACGGCGTCGTGATAAGAAAAAACAACATCTCCAGTAATGAGGAGTACGGGATTGACATTCAATTTAATTTTTTTGAGATACAGAACTGTTCGATTCATCAAAATATTTTCTACGGTAATAACAACAATAGTGTCCAGACAAGGGATCGAATGCAGACATGCAATTGGGACGATGGGATTTCCTTGGGTAACTACTGGAGTGATTATGAGAACAGGTATGTTCCACCCGCAACCAACAACGGGACGATCTGGAACATATCCTACGTAGTGGATGGTGGAACATCATCCAAGGATAACTATCCACTTGTCTCGCCCCCCATATCACTTCCCAAGACCCTTCGGATTTCGAGGAATCACAAGTTCGATGCTCCGATAGACCGGGATTATTCGGTTGAATACTGGGCCCTGTATTCCGGCGACCGACCGGATAATATATCTTGGGCCTTCTCAACGAACGCCGGGTGGCTGAGCTTCGGAGCGGACCACATTCTCAAGGGGAAACCAACGATGTCCAACCTGGGGACCTATTGGGTGAACATCTCGGTAAACGACGGAACCCTCTTCGACTTCACTAATTTTACCGTCAAGATAATCGTCAAGAATTTCCCACCCAACATCATCACTACCGATGTGTTATCCGTGGATCAGTGGCAGAAATACCGGGTAGATTACGATGCGACAGACGATGATAAAATCCTGGAATGGAATTTGGTAACTGAGGCCGGTTTCCTGACAATAGATCAAACTACTGGAATCCTCTCCGGCACACCCGGATTGAACGACACAGGCACTTTTTTTGTAAATGTATCTGTGAACGACGGAGAACTAGAGGACATCGCCCATTTCTATCTCACTGTGGTCGACGTTAATGATCCACCAATGCAGAATTATTCTTTCTCGCGCTTCCTTCTATTGGAGGACACCACTCCAACCTATCTGATCTCCGATATTTTCTTCAACTACGACAATGATCCTTTGAATGTCTCCGTATCCGGTATTACCGGGGTCAATGTATCCTTGGAAATAGGGGATTACGTGAGAATTATACCAGATAATGATTGGTATGGGAAAGGGGTTTTAGATTTCGTTGTTACCGATGGCCACTATAACATGTCTTTCCCCATTGAAGTGATCGTACAAAGCGTAAACGACGCTCCCCGAAACCTGGTGATATCCTTCGCAAGTGTCAATCTGTTCGAAGGAGATGATCAGACCGTCTCGGCAGAATACTTCGACCCCGATATCGGTGACAGCAATAACGTGACCTGGTATATTGACGGAGATGCCGTCAGTAATAATTTTTCATATAACCTATCGCTCCCTGCGGGTTCATATAATCTCACGCTGAGGGTTACCGACTCCTTTGGCAATTACACCGAGCAAAGTGTTTATATCACTGTAGAAAAGGGTAGAGTCATCATTCCCAATCCCAGCAATCCAAATCAAGCCTGGCTGTTTTCACTCATTATTTCCTTTTCCATTCTGCTTTTAATCGGGGCCGCCATCTTCATCGTTCGAAAACGGGCGGGCCATGAAAAGGAGACGAAGGTAGCTTCACCTCCACCTCCTGCATCAATCTCAACAGGTAGGCCCGGGGCTACAAATCACGGCCTTGGCCCCAGGACTAGGTTAGATATGGAAGATGTTAACTGTGGACTACTTGATACCACTCCCTTTATGGAAATGGAGGATGCGATCGTCGAGCATCCCTGGTCTGGAAGGTTCGACGATGAACTTGAGGAGATCATGCTCGAAGCACTCGAAAATCAGACGATCGAATACGAAAGGAGCTCAATCCTGTCGCTAATAAAAAAAATGAAAAGGAAACAGCTTGATGATGAACGACATTCAGGAGATTTCCAGAAACTGATAACTGAACTCGATCGCATTTCGGAGGAATGAGGTCGGGAGGTGTTGTGAGATGATGGGAGAGGTATGCCAGGAACATCGCACGAGAAGGGTTCTAAAGGAGTATATCAGTGATAACCCTGGAGTCACCTTCAAGCTCTTGATGAACGTCCTGAACCTGAACAAGGGTACGCTCACCTATCATCTGGAGTATTTACTTAAAAAGAGAGTCATAGTCCAGGAAAAGAAAGGGCGGGAGAGAAGCTATTTTTCATACATCAAGAAGAAATTCCCCTATACTGACAGCAAGGTGAAATTGAACGGAGAGCAGGAACGGATACTTGAGATCGTCTCGATCAACCCGGGTATTTCTGTCCGGCTCTTAAGGAAGAGATCGGCCCTGAAAATGTCATCCTTCAATTACAACCTCAACAAATTGAAGAGCCTCAGATTAATCTGGAGGATCAGTGTAAAGGGCGGATATGGGTACGAGATCATCACCGAGGAAAAGTTAAAGGACAGGATGTTTGTGATACTTGTTTCCAGGTTTGCAAAGGGTGAGATCGACCGAAACACCCTGATGAGATTGATCGATGAGCTCTCAGTCGATTGAACGAACAGTGAAATCTATCCCTTCTAATCATAGGTAGATCATACCGAATTCGTCATCATCTTTTTCATAATATGCAGATTATCATTATATCGCGTATAAATATGTAATTCAAACAAGGAAGTACGGGTTGGCCCATTTTCATATTATAATGGTTTATATTCAAATGGACCTACACCGAATAGGGTCGGGGATACCAATGGATCTGCGAATACCCGGTTATAAGTAAATTTATACCCACTTATATTAAAACGAGAACATAACGGTTAAATAAGTAATAATTGTATGATAACGGGAGGAAGAAGGCCGATATACGTTGAACTGAGATAAGGGAACACCAGGTTGCCCGGGGACGTTGTCATGGGGAAAAAAGTTAAGAAAGTTCGGTCCGGCGGTTATGGGTTCGGGACCGCACCGGTATTTCTGATGTCCATCACCGCCATTCTCGGCGCCGTGATGTTCCTTCGGTTCGGATACACCGTGGGAAGCGTGGGCCTTCTTGGCGCCCTCCTCATCATACTCATAGCGCACATGATCACCATCCCTGCGGGCATGGCTATCTCGGAGATCGCCACCAACCAACGTGTTGGCGGAGGAGGGGAGTACTACATCATAAGCAGGTCGTTCGGGCTTAGGATCGGGGCGACCATCGGCGTAATGCTCTATGCGGCCCAGTCCATCTCTGTCGCCTTCTACATCATAGGTTTCACGGAGGGGTTTGAGCCCTTCAAATCCTGGATACAGGGCAATATCCTGGACCCATTGCCGATCGATGTTGCCTATGACCCCCGTCTTATCAGTATCCCGGTCGGGTTGATACTGTTCTCCATTATCATCCTGAAAGGTGCAAAGATCGGTATCAAGTTCCTGTGGGTGGTCTTCGCCCTCATGATCGCCGCCATAATAATTTTCATGGTGAGTCCCCCCATGGGAGATGCACCTACAACCTTCATCGACATCACCGATACCGCTCCCAATTCGGACAGCTTCCTTATCGTCTTCGCCATCGTATTTCCTGCATTTACCGGCATGACCGCAGGTGTGGGGTTGTCCGGGGACCTCAAGGACCCTGGTAAATCGATCCCAAGGGGGATCATCCTCGCCACCGTGATCGGGTTCATCGTCTATGTAGCGATGATGATCAAACTCTATTTCAGCGCCCCCTCGATCGATCTGGCATCCGAACCCATGATAATGTTCTACCGGGCAGAAGCTATCAGCGACCTTCCCCTGGGATTCATCGTGCTGGCGGGTTTGTTCGGGGCGACAATATCATCTGCCGTTGGGTTTTCCCTTATCGGTCCAAGAACACTCCAGGCGCTTGGGAGGGACAAGGTCTTCTACTCCAACAGAATAGGCAATTTCATTAAAAGCGGAAAGGGGAAGGAGAACGAGCCGGTGAACGGCACGTTGATATCCGCCCTTGTCGCAATGGTCTTCATCCTGGTTGGCGATCTGAACATAGTCGCCCAGATCATCACCATGTTCTTCCTGATCACCTACGGGTCCGTGTGCCTGATATCATTTTTAGAGCATTTCGCAGGGAATCCCTCCTATCGTCCGACCTTCAGGTCGAAATGGTATATCTCGCTGGTAGGGGCGATATTATGCTTTGGCATCATGTTCCAGTTCAGCCCGTTCTACGCGATCACCACCCTGCTGATAATGGGCATCATCTACTACTGGCTCGGCCGGAGACATAAGCAGTCCAGATCCTTTGCGATCATCTTCCAGGGGGTCATGTTCCAGCTCAGCAGGGTCATGAAGATCAGGCTCCAGAGGTCCATGTCCAAGCCGGACAAGTTCAACTGGCGCCCATCCATCGTTGCGATATCCACAAACGCTGTGGAGAGGACGGATCCCAAGGAGATGCTGAGGTGGATCTCACACCATTACGGATTCGGAACGCTTATCCATTTCATAAAAGGCCGCCTGGATGAGGAGACCGTGAAGGAGGCGGACCGAATACAGAAGGTATTGATCCAGGAGATGAGGGATACTGGTGCGAACTACTCCGTCAACACGCTCGTATCGCCCTCCATATTCACCGTCGTGGCCCAGACCGTTCAGATATCCGGGGTCTCCGGCATGGACAACAACACCCTCATGTTCGAGTTCCACAAGAACCGGAAGGATGAGCTTCACGATATCCTCATCGGGCTGAAGATAGCCAGCGTCGTGAACTACAACAAGCTGGTCCTTCGATCCACCGAACACAACTTCGGGGACAGGAAGAGGATACATCTATGGATAACCAGGGAGGACTTCAAGAACATCAACCTGATGATCCTGCTCTCCTATATCATCATGGAGCATGACGATTGGAAGGACGCGAAGATAACCATTCATACGCTCTTCTCCAAGGGGGAGAAGGCCGCCCTGGCAAAGAGGGTCAAGAACCTTATCGTCGAGGGGAGGCTGCCCATCTCCCAGAGGTCGGTCAGGATAAGGACGTACAGGGAGGAGAATGAGATAGTGGATATCATCCACAGATACTCGAGGGGGGCGGACCTGACAATGATCGGCTTCACCAGGGAGCAGATCGAGGCATCCGGATCGGAGATATTCACCAGATACGATGACCTCAGGGACACGCTCTTCGTTCAGGCCACCCAGGAGGTGGTAATCACCTGAAATGGTAAAAAGTTGCTAAGGTATCAACTCATTGAAAGGATGGATCGTATGAACAGCTCTGCGAACGATGTCCACTTTGGCGGAAGAAGGAAATAAGTGAAAAAATGAAACAAGAAATTCCTCCTATGGATTTTCATAAATATGCTATTCTTCTTCCAAAATCAATTTTAATATTTACTATGGTCACTTGGTTACCATTGATGTTATTTGTAGCATTTATGACCTTTTTTTATCTACCAATATTAGAATCTATTGCAGTTACACTATTATTACTAATAGTAATTATTTTGCTGTTCATGTTTCAAGTTTATTTATATGGTTATTATACATTAACAGATATAATAATTG